>JAPYTY010000001.1 GCA_029942065.1 Acidobacteriota bacterium
AAAGCGGCATCCATCCTGACTATCAAATAGTGGCAGTGAGTTGCGCCTGTGGGAATAAATGGGAAACGCGCTCCACCTGCACAGGTGAAATCCGTTTGGAGATTTGCTCTCAATGCCATCCCTTTTTTACGGGCAAGCAAAAGCTTATCGACACTGCAGGGCGAGTGGAGCGATTTCACCGAAAATACGGAAAGCTCCAGAGGGAAAGTTCCTCAGATTAACCACCGGCTATGCTTGAGAAGCTTCGGGGACTGGAAAAGGCTTACGACAAGCTCACGGAGACCCTGGCCGACCCTGAAGTCGTTTCTTCGCCTGAAAGATATCGCAAAACTGCCCAGGCCCATGCTGAGCTGAGCGCAATTGTCGACAAATACCGCGGCTACAAGTCCCTCCTGGAGGAAATTGCCGGAACGAAGGGGCTCCTGGAAGAGGAAGAAGACCAGGAGTTGCTTGAAATGGCCCGCCAGGAATTTCAAGAGCTGGAGGAGCGGCAGGCTTTCGCCGAGGAAGCGCTCAGGGCCCTCCTTCTCCCCAAGGATCCGAATGACAAGAAGAGCGTCATTCTGGAAATACGCGCGGGTACAGGGGGAGATGAGGCCACTCTCTTCGCTCAGGGCATTTTCCGGATGTACTCCCGGTACGCAGAAAATCGAGGCTGGAAGGTTGAAGTACTCTCGGCCAATCAGTCCTCGGTGGGGGGCTTCAAGGAGGTCATTGGGCTCATCCAGGGAGAAAATGCCTACAGCCGACTCAAGTATGAAAGCGGGGTTCATCGGGTCCAGAGAGTGCCTGAAACAGAGACTCAGGGTCGGCTGCACACTTCTGCGGTGACCGTCGCCATCTTGCCCGAGGTTGACGAGGTAGATGTCAAGATTGATCCCAAGGAAATTCGGGTGGACCGATTCTGCTCCTCCGGGCCAGGAGGGCAGTCCGTCAATACCACTTACTCGGCCATACGCATCACTCACCTTCCCACCGGAGAGGTGGTCAGCTGCCAGGATGAAAAGTCTCAGATCAAGAACAAGGCCAAGGCCCTCAAGGTTCTACGCTCGCGACTGTACGAAAAGGCCCTGCAGGAGCAGCAAAGTGAGATCGCCGAGACGCGGCGGGCCATGGTGGGAAGTGGCGATCGTAGTGAAAAAATCAGAACCTACAACTATCCACAGAATCGGGTCACCGACCACCGGGTGGGCCTCTCTCTGCATCAGCTCGCCGCCATCATGGAAGGTGCCCTGGACGTCATTATCGATGCATTGATTTCCTCGGATCGGGAGAGCGCTCTGCGTGACCAGAAGCTCGGCTGATCACATGCGGCACCTCGCCTCCTCAATGACGTGACCATCAAAGAAGCGCTTCAGTTCGGGGCCAGCTATTTGGCCGAGCATCAACTCCGGTCCCCTCGAGAGGACGCAGAACTTCTGGTTGCCTCCATTCTGCAATGCGAGCGCTCCTTTCTTTATACCTATCCGGAAGAACAGCTCTCCTCGGGGCGGCAGCGGCTTTTTCACCAGTGGCTGACCAGGCGTGGCCAGCACTACCCCTTGCAATACCTTCGCGGCAAGCAGGAATTCTACGGTCGGGAGTTTTTGGTGCGGCCGGGAGTTTTCATCCCTCGGCCGGAAACCGAACTGCTCCTGGAAGCGGCGCTGGAACTGCTTGGGCAAAGCCTGGAAAAGGAGTTGCAAATTGCCGACGTAGGCACAGGATCCGGATGTGTAGCGGTCACCCTGGCATGCGAGGAACCTCGCGCTCGGGTCGCCGCGATCGACATCTCCTCGGCGGCGCTGCAGGCGGCGCGGCAAAACGCTGAATTCCACCGGTGCCAGGGCCAGATTCGTTTTTATGAAGGGGCGGCTCTCCACCCCCTCAAGGCTCAACAGCAGCGCCTCCACCTGGTCATCTCGAATCCTCCCTACGTCAGCACTCTGGACAGAGAGTCGATTGATCTGGCCGTCAGTCGATACGAGCCGGACGAGGCGGTCTTCTCGGGTAAATCGGGCCATGAAATGTACTTGGAGTTGTTTCGGCAAGGCGGGGAAGTGCTCCGCCCGGAAGGGAAGCTGATCGTGGAGTCGGGCTGGGGAGAAGCCGCCAGCGTGACCCGGTTGGCCGAAGAGAACGGGTGGTTTCTGGAAGAAACGAGAAAGGATCTGGCCGGCACGGACCGGTGCGCGATTTTTGGGGTGCGGGGAGAAACCAAGTCGTTTTTTTGATATGGTTTCAAGGAGCGCTTTTTATGTCCCCTTGTATTTTCTGCCAAGTTGTCCAGGGAGAGTTGGACTCGGAGGTTGTCCAGGAAGACGATCGGGCTTTAGCCTTCAAGGATGTCAACCCCCAGGCGCCCACCCATTTCCTGGTCATTCCGAAAGAGCACATCCCTTCCCTGTCTGAAGTCCCTGAGGGGAAAGGGGATCTTTTGGGGCACCTGCTCTTGATGACCTGTCAAATTGCCCGCGCTCAAGGGCTGGATGCTTACCGGGTGATCATCAATGACGGCACGGGGGCAGGGCAGACCGTATTCCACCTACACCTGCACCTGCTGGCTGGGCGGACGTTCAGCTGGCCGCCGGGGTAGACCGGAACAAACAGCGCCGCCTGAGCGAATCCCTCCTTATGGGGCAGGGCTTGGTGAGGCGGTTTTGCCGAGACCCGAGGAGTTATGCCAATGCCAATGCCACCTCCAATGGATGAATTGATCAGGCAGATGCTTGAGCGCCTGGGAGAGGATACCGAGCGGGAGGGACTCGCGAATACGCCGTCTCGGGCTGCCGCAACCTACCGGTTTCTCACCAAGGGCTACCAGGAAAACGCCGACGAAATCCTCAATGGGGCGCTCTTTGAGGTGGAATATGACGAGATGGTGGTCATCAAAAACATCGAGGTCTACAGCCTGTGCGAGCACCACCTTCTTCCTTTTTTTGGCAAATGCCATGTGGGCTACGTGCCCTCCAATAAAATCATCGGCCTGAGCAAGATTCCTCGGCTGGTTGATATGTTTGCCCGTCGTCTCCAGGTGCAAGAGAGGCTAACCCAGCAAATCGCTGAAACCATCGAAAAGTACGCAGAGCCAAAAGGAGTCGGGGTCATCATTCAGGCCCAGCATTTGTGCATGATGATGCGTGGCGTTGAAAAACAAAACACTCAGGTCACCACCTCCGCGCTTCTGGGCAAGTTTCGCCAGGACCAGCGGTCGCGGGCAGAGTTCCTCAACCTGGCGCAGGTCGACACCCGATGAGTTGGCCGGGAAGGGCGCCCCCTCGAATTCTATTCTGCCTCTGGCTCCTTTTCGCGGCGGCCTGGGGCAACGTCGAATCCGCCTGTGGCCAGACCTCCAACCCCATGGGCCAGGAAAACATACGGGTTGAGGTCAATCTGGCAACCCTGCGATTCACCGTCAAGAAGCCGGATGGATCCCTTCTCAACGACCTGCTCCAAGAGGACTTCAGGGTGTTCGAAGGCGGAACCCCTCAGGAAATCGCATTTTTCGACGCCCCCCGCAATCAAGGCGGTGCGGCCGCGCCTCTGCGGCTCGCCTTCTTGATTGATGTCAGCGGCAGCACCTTTGCCACTCGCGCCGAAGAAATCGCAGCGGCCTCGACCTTCCTCGAAAATGTGCATGATTTCACCGAGGTGGGGATCTTTGGTTTTACCGATGAACTGGCCCCTTTCCAGGACTTCACGGCGGATCGCTCTCTGGCCCAGAAGGCCTTATCCCGAGCAAGGCGACCTCTGGGCAGGACCGCCTTGTACTCGTCCCTGGAGGAACTCCTGCGGCATATTCGCACTCAACCCGCGGCGGCTGATCGCAACGTGGTCATCCTGATCTCCGATGGCATGGATGACGCCTACCAGGGCGCCCAGCAGGCCATCGAGCTGGCCCGGCGCTCCAACGTGGTTATCTACGCCATCCTGGTGCCATCCGCGGCGCAACTCTACATCGGCCCGACTTCACCGGCGGCGGCGGCGGCTCCGACCGCAGCTCAGTCGTCGAATGACGATCGCAAAGAAAAAGAGGCCGCCTTTTCCAGCCTCTCGATTGGCACCAACGGAAAGCACTTCAGTGGATTTGAGGCCATCCTGAACTTTGACGATGTGATGGCTCAAATCAACGATGATGTTTTTGGCAACCTTTACTCCATCGGCTACTACACGGATGATCCGTATCGAGACAAGGCCCAGAGGAATATTCGCGTCCAGATCAGCCACCCGGAGGCCTACATCCCCGCTCGATTCGAGCATCTTCCGGACAGCCTGCTGGCCAAGAAGAATTTCGTTGCAGCGCTTTTTGACAGCGATGCCATCGCCAGCCTGATCGACAACCTCTATACCTTCCATGAAATCGGTGCCGATATGGACCTGCTCTCCGTCCGGCGGGAAGGAGGTCGGTTTGGACTCCCCTTTCGTATCAAGATCAGCCCCCACCCCTTGCGGGGGGAGAAGGGCAACGTCAGGACCCAATTTGGGGTCATCGGGTTGCTGCTGGATCAACAGGGCAGGGAGGTGGTAAGGCTGCGGGAGATTTTCCGCGTGGACCTGGACAGCAAGGATATCCGTAATGGTCGAGGAATTATCTACACCAACACCCTCTACGCTCCCCCCGGAACCTATGCCCTGAAGATTGCCCTCCTGGAGATTGCCACCTGGAAGCTGACCTCTTTTTCCAAAATCGCTCGAATCCGGGAGAATTAGGCGCTGGCCTTTGGCCAGCGCGTTCCAGGTTCCACGGTCCACGGTCCACGTTTCACGAAAGAAGCAGGGGCGCTCGCCGATTCCGGAAGGCCGCTACAACGACCTTACCGTGGGCGCACGGCCTTGCGACCCCGACTGTGTCGGCTAAGATTTGAAGGGCAAGGCAAAGGAACGAATTTTCTTCTCTGTGCCTCCGCGTCTCTGTGGTGAAGGCCTTACAAATTCGTTGCGCTCCCCCAGTGCGCTTCGCACTCGTGCCGGAGTCGATCCATCTCGCTCTGGGCCTGCTCCATTCCGTTGGCCTCATCCTGCCCAGGCAAAATAGTCAGAGGTCGGCCGATCTTCACCAGGACTCGGCTGAAAGGCTTTGGGATGCGAAAGCCGTCCCAGCTCTTGAGGCTCCAAAAGCTCTTGGGTTGGATGTGAAAGGGCAGCATGGATGCTCCCGTCTTGCGCGACAGCCACACCGGACCCTTCTTCAACTTGTAAGCGGGGCCCCTTGGGCCGTCTGCAGTGAAAGCGACGTCTCGCCCTTGCCGGATGCAGCGCCTCAATTCAAGGAGCGCAGAGGCCGCGCCCCGACTACTGGAACCTCGCGCCGAGCCATAGCCGAATCTCCTGATAATTCCAGCAATGGCTTCCCCATCGAAATGCCTGCTGGTGAGCACGACAATACTTCTAGATCGCCAGAGATGAGTTGCAGAGAAAATTTGGTTGTGCCAGAAACAATAGATAATAGGGTTTTTCTGCTTGGACTCCTGGAAGTGTTTCCAGCCTTCAATCTGGTAGCGCAGGGTTGATCCAACGACCCAAACCAGCAACCATCCCAGGAAGCTGAGCAGGGAAATTCCGACTCGCTGCTGCCAGGTGAAGGTCGTCACGGCTTTTCCGCCCTTCCCTTGCCGATCGGGTCCCTCGCCTTCCATCATGGCCCACATTTACCCATAGGTTGGCTTCGCTTCGCTCAGATGAAGGCAACTTCGTGGTTATCTCTCCAGCGATCCGTGGTGGTCGGCAACTTCGGAGAGGTCCTTATCGAGAGCCGAAAGCTTCTGGATGAATCGCTTGCGCCACTTGGCTGCGTGGGGATTCTCGCGCTCCATATCCAAAAACAGTTGATCGGTATCGTGTTGTACGCTCTCAATTAAACGATAGAAAGCCTCCGGCCCCGGCGTTGAGATGGCCTGCCGACCCCAATCGAGCTGCTTCATGGCCTGGGCGATTAGATGGAAAACGGCCTGACTTTTGGCGATTTGCAGGTCATGCTCCTCGGGCGTCGCCTCGATGACAACCAGCTTCAAGCTTTCCAGGTAACGGCGGATCGAGTCGTACGTTTCTTCCTTGATTCGAACCGGGCACAACGCGATTTTCAACCCGGCGATCCGCTCCCTGCCGCTGTCCGGGCCAAAAAGCGGATGAGTCCCGAGGATTTCTACTGTTTCGGGAAGGTGGGTCAACATCCACTCAGCCGGCCCCACCTTTACGCTGCAAGTATCCACGACAACCTGGCCTTCGCCTAACAGCGGGGCCATCTTCTGACAAAACTTTTCCATTCCCGAAATGGGCACACACAAGATGATCAGCGGGGCCGAAAGGGTCTCCTCGAGAGTGGCGCGCTCGGGGAGATCTTGGATTTTTTCCGGGTTGTGATTGTAGACTCTTAGCTTTTTACCCCGGCGCAAGTGCTCATAGGCCATTTTGCCAAAACGGCCAAATCCTACAAGTCCGACCTCTTCAAATTTCACGGGCTGTCATTATATAATAAACCTTGAGGATGCCTGAAAACTCTCTCTTTAGCCTCCATGCGGAAGAGGCGGACGACGCCCTTTTCGATCCGGCCTGTGCCCTTTGGGCTCGATGTGAGCCGGCGGCGATTGACCGGTTTTGGAGCGGCAAATCGGCCCTGCGCGAAAGAGGTCACAACTGGCCCGACCTGACCCATGTTCGCTCGTTATGGAGCAACGAAGCTCTTTTTTTCTATGTCGAATCCTGGTTTGACTCGCTTAACGTCAATCCCGACTGGGGGACCGGGGAGGCCACCCGGGACCTGGCGGACAAAGATGTGATCGAGGTCTTCCTGAGGCCGGAGGGATCGGATCACTATTACGAATTTGAGGTCAGCCCTCTTGGGCAATGGCTCGACGTGTGTATCATGAGGCCCCGTGTCGAGATAGATGCCGACTGGCAATCCAGCATGGCGGTAAGGGTGATTTCGACTGAAGGCGAGGGAGTCTGGCGAGCTTTCCTTAGGGTCCCCTATCAACCCATGATGGCGCCACCTCCAGGGGTGGGCGCCGCCTGGCGGCTGAACCTGTTTCGCATCGCCGGGCTGGAGCCCGCACGTGATTACCTTGCGTGGCGGCCGACTTTCACGGAGCGCCCCGATTTTCACGTACCCTGGGCCTTCGGCCACCTGATCTTTTTGGATGGTGCCTAGATGCCTCTGGACCCTTCGGCTCTTTCGATAGCTGAAATTCGGGAGCACCTGCTCGGCCATTCGGGATCCCCTTCCACCCGCCTGCTCGGCAAGTTGCAAAGGGATCCGAGAAAAGGCGTCCAACGGATTTACCGGCGGCTGAAAAAACGGCAAAAAGAAGAGGGGCTGGAGCGCCGGCGCGGCGCGGTGATGTTGCGGTTGGAACGAAACCTGTGGAACTCCGGAATCCGCCACATCGCGGGAGTGGATGAGGTCGGGGTGGGCCCTCTGGCCGGCCCGGTGGTGGCAGCCTCCGTCATGTTCCCGCCCCAGGCCATGGTCCCGGGAGTTGACGACTCGAAGCGCGTCAGCCCGGAAACCCGAGAGCGGCTGGCGCTGAAAATTCGAGGGCAGGCTTTGGGGGTGGGGATCGGGGTGGCGGAAGTGGAGGAAATTGAACGGCTCAACGTGTACCACGCGAGCCTGTTGGCCATGAGGCGCGCCGTTGCACGGCTCCCGATAACTCCCGAGCACCTTCTGGTTGATGCCCGGAAAATCCCTGAAGTCTCGATTCCTCAGAGCAGCTTCAAGAAAGGGGACCGCCTGAGCTTTTCCATTGCAGCCGCCTCCATCATCGCCAAAACCTACCGCGATCAGCTCATGGTTGAAATGGACAAATCTTATCCCAGATATGGATTCGCTCAACACAAGGGCTACTGTACTCCCGCCCACATGGAGGCCATCAGGCGTTTTGGCCCCTCGGACGTTCACCGAAAATCCTTCGCCTTCATCCAGGAGCTTTGCGGCCGGCACTCCAGCTTGTTTTACCAGCTCAAGAAAGAGCTTCTGGCGGCGGTCACCGCCGCAGAGCTGCGCGCCTTCGAGGAAGAATTCGGAGCTCGTCGAGCGGAGCTTGGCCCAGATGAGCGCCGAAAAATCGCACTGCTGCTGACCCGGCGCAGTGTTCGATTCGCGCCCACTTTGAAATGAAGAATAATTGCCAGGTCGAGCGTGAGGAGATGGTGTCAAGCCAGCTGGAAAAAAGAGGCATCCGTGAGGCCCGGGTCCTCGAGGCCTTCAGGGGGGTCCCGAGGCATGAGTTCGTTCCTGGCCACCTGAAGGGCCGGGCCTACGCCGATGGCCCTCTTCCACTCGACCAGGGGCAAGCAATTAGCCAGCCTTACATGGTGGCCATCATGACTCAGGCGGCCAGGCTGAGCCCGGGTCAGCGAGTTCTTGAAATTGGCACCGGCAGCGGCTACCAGTCGGCCATCCTGGCCGAAATGGGCATGGAGGTGTACACCATCGAGCGGATGGCAGTCCTCAGCAAGCAGGCCAAGGGAACGCTGCAGCGCCTGGGCTACCATGGAGTGCGCGCCAAGGTGGGAGACGGCACCCTGGGCTGGAAGGACGAAGCCCCTTTCGATGCCGTACTGGTGACCGCTGCTGCCCCGGAGCTCCCCGCACCCCTGCTGGATCAGCTGGAACTGGGAGGCCGATTGGTGATCCCCCTGGAAGAAGGCCCCTCCCAGGTACTTTACGTGATCACACGTCGTCAGAGCGATTTCCATAGGAATCGGGGCGAACGCTGCACCTTCGTGCCCTTGATCGGTGAGTATGGCTGGGAAAAAGACCCGCGACCCTAGCCTGAATTATGCATGGGTCGTCTTCGTTCCTCAGATGAAGGCGGCGTCACGAAGGGCCGCAGGCGCCGCGGTGACAAGGCGGTCAGTGCGGATGGATGCGGGCTGCCCCGGATGGTGCGTTATTCTCGCAGCGAAGCGGCGAGGAATCGGGCTCAAGGAATCAATTTGAAGGTGCCCTGGTGGCTTCCGAAGTTGGCGGTGTCGGCCTGAGAAGCCGAGACCACAACACGGAGAACTTCATGGTCCTTCCGGGCTCTGGGCGTGCGAAACTGACAGTCAGGCACATTGGGTCGGTCGGCATATTGGAGCGTGATCTCATCCAGGGGCTCCTCGTTGTGATAAGGGGTTGCGAAAACGCCTACCTTGTCCGCATCCCAGAGCCCACCGGGCTCAATCAGGCAGCCTCAGAGAAGCCTCGCCGATGCCTCCAGATGAACCGGGTCATCGGGGCCGAACACCTCCACGCTGGCCGGGGTAGGGTTGTCCAGAGCCCTGCGCGAACCCAACGCAATCTGATCGGACTGGAACCCGGAAAGTTTCGCAACCAATCCGCATGCACTCAAATTGAGCGAGTCGGCGACACCCAGCGACGAGGCGCCCCCAAAGGGCCCGGCCGTGATGCTACTGCTCGCACCCATGGAAGAAAGGCCGCCGTACTGACTGGAGGATACGGAAGCATCCATGGGCTGAAGGGCATCCTGTGCACCCCGGCCTGCGTTCAGCTGAAAACTAAAGGTGCCGCCGCTGGTGGCGTACTCCTAACGCACCACGCTGCCCTGCTCTTGTGGCCAACCCCGGATCCCGAAGAGGCAAAAAACAGCAGCGCGAAAACCTTGCCTTTCATGGCCCTACCCCGTCTATTCAGCATTGCAATCCCTCGCCGTTACTACAGCCCTGGGCTGTTGTCTAGCTCGGCCTGCGAGCGCCCTCCCAGGCGGGTCGATTCGGCCACAACCTCCAGGCAGTGAAATGAATCTTGCTTTTGCATTGCGTTCATTGCACCAATGCGTTTTGATTTGCTTGATTACCTCTTGTCCTCTAAAAAGGCGGCTTCGCAAAGGGTTACGGTGGGCCGCAAGGAATCTGGCGGAGAGGGGGGGATTCGAACCCCCGGTGCCGTTTCCAGCACAACTGCTTAGCAGGCAGCCCTGTTCAACCACTCCAGCACCTCTCCGGTCGCGGGCGCCATTCCTAGATTTACATAATCCGAACTGGCTATCGCATTGTAAGGAACGGCGATCCTGCCGGTCAAACCAACCGATTACTTTCCGTCGCGGGAAAGCTTGCCCAGTTCGACAACCGCTTGGTGGGCTTGGGCCGCAACCTGTCGATAGCGCTCATCCTGAGAGCCCTGGGCAGCGCCGTCATCGGCCTCGACCTTGATGGCGGGCCCCAAGAACACCTCGATCGGTGTGGGCCGAGGGAAAGTTGCGCCTGGCGGCATGGCCCGATAGGCGCCCTGGATGTAGATGGGGACAATGGGTGCGCCCGATTCGGCTGCGATCAGCCCTATCCCCGGCTTGAAGTCCTGGATACGGCCCGTCCTGGAGCGCGTCCCTTCTGGAAAGATAAGTACCGGCTCGCCCTCCGCCAGGATGGCCGTCACCAGGCGCAGGCTTGCCAAGGAGGCCTCCTCCCTCTCCACGGGCACAAGGTTGAGAAGCGCGCTGAGCGCCCAACCCTTGAATGTATGGTCAAAGAAGTAGTCCCTGGCCCCTAAAACGTGCAGCCTCGTCGCCTCGTCGGGGCCCAGCGCGACACCCAGGGAGGCGATGACGGCCGCGGCATCCAGGTGGCTACTATGATTGGCGGCGATGATGTAGGACTGGCTGCGGGGAAAATGCTCCGGGTTGTGCAGCCGTAGCTGGAAATAGGACTTGTACAGGCCCTTGAGGGTCGCGAAAGAGGTGCGCAACAAAAATTGGTCGGTCGCCGAACGCTTGGCGTAGGGCCGAGCCGAACGGATCTGAATGGGCCGAGGGGCGGCCTCGTCGGCCGGCGACAACGATCGGGCTTGTTCCAGAACCTGTCCCGCCGTCTGCAGGCTGGCTGCCACCTGGTCTGGGACCGACACTCCCAAAGTTCGCTCCACGTACAGCAGGAATTCGATGGCCATGAGCGAATCGAAACCAAGATCGGTATAGAGGTGGCTCTTGTCGCCGATTTCCTGAACAGGGATCCCGGAAAGTCGACTCAATTCCGCCAGTATTTTTTCTTTCTGGCTCCGAGGCGACCCCGTCTGCGGCGCCCCCCGGGTGGCGGTAGTTCGATTCTGGCGCTGTTGCGACATCAATTTCCGGCGGACCTCTTCTCTGTTGATTTCTCCCGAGTCGGTTCGGGGAAGGGGTTCCATCCAGGTATGGACGTGTTGGAGTCTATGGTAGCTGGGTAATTCCCTGGCCATCTTTTGAATTTCCTTCTGCAGTTCCTTTTTTGCTTCGCCAGGATCACCTCCTGCTCGGGCCGCCAGGGTGGGCACCACGGCTGCATGGATGTCCTCCGTTAAACCGCTTGAAATCCCTATCACGCACACCTCTTCGATGGAGGAAATGCTGCGGTAAATTGCCTCCAGGTCAACTGGGTAAACGTTCTTTCCGGCCCCAGTAACAATAACGTCCTTCTTTCGTCCCGTTATGTAGACGTATCCATCGGCGTCAATCCAGCCCAGATCTCCGGTGTGCAACCATCCGTCTTTGATCGCCTTTCGGGTGGCGACTGGGTTCTTGTAATACCCCTTCATGAGGCTGGGGCTGCGCGCGATGATTTCCCCGGCGCCCTCCCGGTCCGGGGAAGAAATCCTCAATTCGACGCCCGGAAGGGGTTTGCCAACTGAGCCCTTTCGGCTCCGGTGCAGGGGATTGACGGTCAGCACGGGCGCAGTTTCAGTTAATCCGTATCCTTCGTAAATCGGCATTCCCAGGCCCTGGAAGTCTTCGTAGAGCTCTTTTCCCAGCGCCGAGCCTCCGCTCACAAAGAGCCTGATCTGTCCGCCGAACTCGCGGTGGATTCGAGCAAACAATTGACGGCCAACATTTTTCCCGAGTTTTTTTCCCACCGACAAGCTCAACTGCTTGGAGGTACCCAGGAGATTCGATTTCAGAGCGGATTTGGGCGCCTTCAGCAAGCGCCTCTCTGTATCCTCCCGGATCAACGCATAAAGAGTGGGCACTCCGAGCATGCAGGTTGCGCCCACCTCTTTCATGATTCCAAGGATCACCTTGGGCTTCAGGGAGTTCAGGTAGGTCACTGTGGCGCCGGCATTCAACGCCATCAGGAATCCGCAGGTAAACTCCAGGGCGTGGTTCAGGGGTAGAACTGAAAGCAATTGGTCGCTCTCCGAAGCAGGAAGGTAGCGATTGACGCCCAGTAGGTTGTTGATGAAGTTGCGGTGGGTGTGGATCGCCCCCTTGGGATCAACGATAGTGCTATTGGTAAAAATTATCGATGCCGGATCATCAGGGCCCACCTCAACTTTGCCTGGGTTGGCTGAGGCCAGCTTTCCAGTGCTGCGAGGGTACTCCTCGCGGCCAAAGGGCGTGCACTCCCGATCGACATTGAGTAGCCTTACGGGAACCTCCGAACTTTCGTTGGCCTCCAGGCCATCAGTGGGGAGCCTTGACAGGCAATGTTCGGAGGTTAGGACAGCCCGAGCCTCCGTGAACCGAATAACCGACCAGACTTCCCTGTGCCAAGTTTGTGCGTCCAGGGGGACGACAATTACACCTATCGATACCGCCCCGAGATACGCCATTCCCCACTCGGGCTTGTTCTCTGAGAAAAGAATGATCCGGTCGCCCTTCTTCAGTCCGGCTCGCTGCAGAGTTCCCCCGATTTCCCGAGCGGCCGCGCCCAGGGCCCTGTAAGTGAATTTCTGCCAGACTCCGTCGCGCTTGACCTGCAGGGCGGTTTTGTCGGGAAACTTGTCGGCCGCTCGGTCGAGCAGGGCATTGATGGTGGGGTTATCTCTCGTCGCATCCCGCTCCACCTCCAGAACTCCCGCGCCTTCCAGCTTAAGGATGTGTTTTTTGACTCCGGGTATGTGGACATTTTGGATATAGTGCCGCCAATTCAGCGAGCTTATATCAAAACCCAGAACCCTCTTCTCGTCTTCGCTGAGGGAGTGGAATAACTCCTGAGTGTTCTTTACTTCGAAGCGGCAACTGAGGTTGAGGTAGGGCTCATAGATCTGCCCATAATAATAAAGTCTGTCGTAGGCGGCCCGGACGGCGGACACTCTTCGCTTGAACTTGGAAAGGGTTGGGGTCGCGGGGAGTCTGGCCAACGCCGCTTCCACTATTTGCAGGGGGACTCTCCGGAGGTGATGCTGAATTCGAAAGGTGGTTGGATTGTGGAATTTGAGCGGCTTGATGTGGATAGGGCTTCCTGTTTTGTCGGCCATGGGGTTCTTTCGGAAATAGCCGTAAACTAGGTCGTGGAGTTCACCCAGGGTGACTGGGTTGGTGTCTCCAGTGGCCACCTGGTAAATCTGTAGGCCACCCCGCCTCAAGGCGATCGGAATGGCAGCCAAAAGAGCGTTGACAACCATATCCACCGGAATTAAGTCCAGGGCTATGTTGGCATCCAGGGGCAGCGCTCGAAGGCGACCTTTCCCGATGGCGACAATGAGTGGGTCGGCCATGCGTAACCCGTCGAGCCAACCCGGGGTTGGCTCAGCGATACTACTCTCGATTACGGAAGGACGGATAATTACAGTGGGTGCGCCGTTACGCCGTTGCAATACCATTTGCTCCCCGATAGCCTTGGTGTAGGTGTAGGTATCGTTCCACCCTCTTTGTTGGGCCCACTTCATACCCTCGGTGGCAAGTTGCTCCTGTAGCCACCTACTTTGCAAGCTCTCTAGTTTGTCCTGGTGGTCACCTCTCCGGCCCGACCTTCGGGCGCGCTTGAGTAACAGCTCTTTGGTAGTCGGCTGATCGACCTCGTTTTTCAACCTAGTTATCTTGCCTTTGAGTAGTTCGATTTCCCGATTGACATCACTGAACTTTCGGAGGGGGTAGGCTTCATTTAACTCCTCGCCCGTAGCCAGGTGGTGCATGGTTTCGGGCGCATTCTGGTTGGTCGCACCAGCCACATAGGCTGTAGAGACGTGAACTAAAAGGGCGTCCTTACAGGAATTAGTGAATTCAGCTACCCGGGCAGCGCTCAAACTGTTCCCTTCGAGGGCGGTGTCTAGGGGTGCGTCAAAGGAAACCACAGCAGCGCTATGGATCACAATATCAATCTCTTCGCGTAATTGACTGCAAACGCCCGCCTCCAACCCAAGTTTTTCGCTCAAGATATCGCCTGAGACAACAACTAGTTTTTCCTCCAAGAATTTCTTTGTGTCAACTCCGTGAGATTGGTAGAGGCGGTCAAAAACACTCGAACCCAGTAACTCTTTTTCGAGGCGCTCTTGAGCGTTCACAATTCGGCCGCCGAGTTCCTGTTTGGGCCGGATCAAGATATAGACCCGCTTGACACCCGCAGCCAACCAAAGAATTTTCTCCACCAGTGGTTGCCCTAGGAAGCCGGTCGCCCCGGTGACGAGAATCACTTTCCCCTCTAGCGCCTCCGTCACTCTATTCATGCTCTTGCTTCAATCCTCACGTTTTTCATTCCGCCCCTCGCCCCACCTGCTCTCCCCTTGGAAGGGCGAGAGTAGTATAGATTATCTCACGGAATTCGGCCGCCTGAAGCACTCTCGCTACCGGCGCCCTCCCGGGTCCTTGATCGCATTGCTGAATGGGCGTACCGAGGGTGACTTCCTGGGTGCGGTGGTATAATTCTCGGGCAGGGAGGTACTTCCCGCCTGGTGACGGGCCTGGTCTTCAAAACCAGTCGAACTGCAGCGAGAGTTGTGGTTGGTGGGTTCGATTCCCATGTACCTCCGCCAGAGTGTGGGGATGGACTCATTAGTTCTAGGTATAAGATAAATCAACTAGTTATCTTTTTATAAGAAGTAGTAGTCTCTGTGTATTTGTTGAAAAAACCGCCAATCTGCGCCAGTCCGGGTCTGACCGCCTGGAACAACATGTGAATAATAATTTAATAGGGGGTGGGAAGTTAAGAGGCAAGGCGGTAAACGGATCCGAGTGCCGGTAATCCACAGTCGTCCTTCAATAGAGCCCAGATAAAGAGAGCAAACTAGAAGACTTGAGTGGGGTTTGCCACTGTTGAAATCTTCTGGGCGCGAACCCTTGAGGTGAAAAGATGTGTGAAAAAATGATCATCGCCATCCAGGGCGAGCGGGGATCTTATAGCGAGCAGGCCGCAACAGAGCTCCTGGGTTTCGAGGTGGAAGTTTCTTGTTGTGAATATTTTGAAGAGGTTTTCGAGCGAACTGCAAATAAAAACACAACCCATTGCCTGATCCCCATCGAGAACTCACTCTCCGGGTCGATTCACAAGAATTACGACCTACTCCTCCGGCACAACCTAAAAATCACTCGCGAGATCAACCTACCCGTGCAACATAGCCTGGTGGTTGCACCTGGAGTGAAATTCGAAGAAATCAAGGTTGTCATCTCTCATCCCGTTGCCCTAGATCAGTGCGAGAAATTCTTCGAGAAGAACCCGCAGTTAACCAAGCAAAGCGCCTACGATACCTCTGGCAGCGTCAAGCGGATCATGGAGGAGGGCTTGAAAAGCTCGGCGGCGATTGCCGGGGAAAGAGCTGCTGAACACCACGAAGCAGAAATTTTAATGGCGGGAATTCAGGACAATCCAGAGAATTTCACGCGGTTTTTCTTGCTGGCCAGCAAACTGGAAATGGGGGAGAATCGGAACAAAACATCTATTGTGTTCAGCTTCAAGAATACACCCGGGGCCCTATTCAAATGCTTGAGTGTTTTCGCTCTTCGCGATATTGATCTTTATAAAATCGAATCGCGCCCCATCCCGGGCCGAGCCTGGGAATACCTGTTTTACATGGATTTCCTGGGTAACCCCGAGGAAGAGGCTCCCCGCAACGCCCTGAGGCACTTGAGTGAATTAACTGAATTTCTGGAGGTGCTGGGAAGTTATCCGCGAGACGCCAAGTTGGAGAAAAAAAGAATTTAGTGCCACATTGCCGCCGGCGTAACGGCGCACCATGGTAACCCGGGACACCGTGGAATAAGATCAAGGGCAGGCTGCGCCGGCAGCTAGTTCACTCGGAAGGCAAGGGGATGAAAGCGCTACCGCTCTTACTTTTGGCGTTTCTTGCAACCCCGGGCTTGGTGCCGATCGACGAAGAACTGCTCCCGGCCATTCTTCAGGAGCACGAGGGACAGACAGTACTAGTGAACTTCTGGGCTACTTGGTGTATTCCATGCAGAGAAGAATTTCCCAACCTGGTGCAACTCTACCGAGAGCGGCACAAGGACGGCCTGTCCATTATTTCAATTTCCATCGACAGCCCGGAAAACGAATCCGCCGCCGCCGCCTTCCTGGAGGAACACAACACCCCTTTCCTGGGCTACATCGCTAACGCGGAGAAACTCAGGGAACTCCTAAGGGCGATGGACCCCGACTGGACGGGTGCCATCCCTGCCACTTTCATTTTTAACGCCCAAGGGCAAGAGGTCTACAGCCACGTAGGGAAATTGTCTCACCAGGAGATGGCGACGCAATTGGACAAGGTCGCCACAAATTAAGAGGTCGCTGCCCCGCGGAGTTGAACGGCGACCGCAAAGTTGATACCATCACCCCTCTCCACAGGAAGAGATTAAGGTGTTATGAAGCGCACATTTCAGCCCAACAACCGCCGCCGCCGTAAGAAGCACGGGTTTCGAGAGCGCATGAAAAGCCGCTCCGGCAGGCTCATTTTAAAAAGGCGCAGAGCCAAGGGCCGTCATAGGTTGACGGTGAGTGGATGAGATCAACTGCGGTTTTCCCCGGGAACAGCGGATTCGCAAGAGAAGGGAATTCCTGGCCGTTTACGAGCGAGGCAAGAGGGTTCAAGCGGCCTTTTTCGTTCTCTATATCCTGGAAAACAACCTACCCCATCATCGATTGGGGGTCACGGTTTCTCGAAAAATAGGGCCATCGGTAGTCCGGAATCGCATCAAGCGCCAACTACGGGAAGTCTTCAGAAGGAACAAGCGAGCCATTTCCCCGCCCTGCGACGTGGTTGTAAACGCCAGGCGCTCTGCTGCCATTTCCTCCAGTTGTCAAATCAAGGGGGATCTACTTGGGGCGTTTGACCGGTGGAACCAGAGGCGGTAAATGAGACACTTCGTCCTACTCCCCATCAGGATGTACCAGTGGGTCGCAGGTAGCACCTTACCCCCTGCCTGCCGATTTTATCCGTCCTGCTCGGAATACGCGCACCAGGCAGTCACCCGGTTTGGGGCCAGCTACGGCCTTTATCTGGGAGCGAGAAGAATCCTGCGCTGCCACCCCTGGCACAGGGGTGGCTTCGACCCCATTCCAGAAAAATAAAAAGAGAACATGGCCATCCGGGACCCCAATGAAATGGATATGGAAAGGCGACTGCTGCTCGCCATGGTTTTATCCATGGCGGTCTTGTTTTTAGCATCGTATTGGTATCAGCCGCCCCCCCCACCCATGCAATTCCCCGAGGGGCCCACCGAGGTGACTGAGTCGACGGAAGAGGCGGGAGAGTCCCTCGCTCCGGCGAAGCCCCTCTTGCCACAAGCACCCGCTACCACAGCGAATCGGCAAACGATCGAGATGGAAAACGACCAGCTAATTTTGCGCTGGAGCAATATGGGGGGCGTTTTGGAGAGCGCGCAACTGAAGCTTTCAGCGGAAGAGGCTCCCCTGGAAATCATTCCGCAGGGCCTGGATGAATCGCAGAGGCAAGTCCTTGGAGTCCGCGTCGGAGACGAGGAGTTGGACCGCAGGTTGGCCTCGGCCATCTATGAAATCGAGGGTGCGGTCGGGGGAAGTCGCCGCGCGCCAGCCGAGATCAGTTTTGTTTATCGGGACGAAGACCTTGAGGTGATGCGCCGCATCCGACTTCCCGAATCCGGTTATCTACTGGAGATGTCGACGGAAGTACGCGCGGGAAACCGCAGCATCCCTTTTTCCGTGCTGCTGGGTCCGGGGATTGGAGAGGTGGTAGCGGAGGCGCAAGGAGATTTCGGGGATCGCGAGGTGGCCTTTTACCTCAATGGTTCCGTGGACCGGTTGGCTGCGGGTGATGTTGAGGAGGCCCCTGTTCAAATGGGCCCCGGTGCCCACTGGCTTGCGATGGACAGCAAATTCTTTGCCGTCGCAGTGCTCCCCTCCGGCGGCCTGCAGGGCGCCCGAGTTACCCAGGGAGAGTTTTTCGGGACGACACCCGACGGGGAGACGGAGGCCGCGCCTTTACTGACAGCAGAGGTGAACCTGGAGCAGGGATCAGAATACCGAGTGTTCATTGGCCCCAAAATTTTTGAATTACTGCAGGACACTGATCCAACCCTGAGCGCGATTATCGACTACGGCTGGCTTTCGGTGCTGGTGAGGCCGCTGGTGCTGAGCCTCCAGTTCGTCCACGGCTACGTGGGCAACTACGGCTGGGCGATTATTATCCTCACTTTCATCATCAATCTGGTGCTGTTTCCGGTTCGTTACAAGCAGATGGCCTCGATGAAGAAGATGTCGGTGCTCCAGCCTCAGATCAAGGCCATCCAGGACAGATACAAGCGCATGAAACGAACCGACCCTCGCCGCTCCAAAATGAACGAAGAGGTGATGGGCTTATACAAGGAACACGGAGTCAACCCGCTAGGGGGATGCCTGCCGCTGGTGATCCAGATGCCTTTTCTGTTCGCTTTTTACCAGATGCTGTATTCCTCGATCGAGTTGCGCGGCGCGCCTTTTATTGGATGGATCACGGATTTATCCCAGCACGACCCCTATTACGTGACTCCCATCTTGATGGGGGTGAGTATGGTCGTTCAACAGAAGATGACACCGGCGACCGGCGACGCCACCCAACGCAAGATGATGATGGCCCTTCCCGTCGTTTTCACTTTTTTCTTTTTAAATTTCTCAAGTGGCCTGGTCCTTTATTTTCTGTTCAGCAACCTGTTTGGTATGATGCTCCAGGTTGGCTTTCGGAGGCTCAATCCGGAGTTAGCAACAGCGCCAGCCAAACAGAAATCCGAAAAGAAAAAAGCGAAGGAACCTGAGGCATGAAGACGGAGAAGGAAAAGCGGATCGCTCGGGTGACGAGCTTTGTAAAAGAACTTCTGGCGGCGGCTGAGCTGGATCTGGAGTTCCGCTGCGATGCCGAGGACCAAGGGATGACGGTGCATCTCTACGGGCACGATGTCGGCCTGGTTTTAAATAGCGGCGCCCGCCTCCTGTATGCCATCAATCACATCCTCAACCGGGCGTTTTACGAACCGGGGACGGAGGCCTTCAATCTGCTCGTTGACTGCAATGACTACCGCAGCAGGCGAGCCGAAGAACTCGAGGGGTTGGCCCGAAAGGCCGCCGAGGGAGTGAAGGAGTCCAGCGAGCCCTACCTTTTTGACCCGATGCCTGCGAGCGAAAGAAGGATTGTCCATATCACCCTGGCCGAAGAGCCGGGAGTCATGACCGAGAGCGAGGGCAGCGGTCTGGAGCGGCGGGTGGCGATCTTCCCAGCAGGGTAGCCGTGACCTCCATCGAAGAGGGAACCATTGTCGCGGTGGCGACTCCTCCTGGTAGAAGTGCGATTGCCCTGTTGCGCCTCAGCGGCAGTCAGGCAAGACAGCTTGTGGCACAGCAGCTCGAAAAGCCGACTTCAGGCAAGTGGATGGAGCGGCAGCCCTTTTTAGCGCGCTTTCTTGGCCCAGAAGGCCAACCCCTGGATCGAGCCCTGATAACCTTCTTTCCGGGTCCAGCTTCCTACACCGGCGAGGACCTAATCGAGATTTCCTGCCACGGCAGCCCGGTTCTGGTTGAGGGGATCATGGGGGCCCTATTGCAGGGAGGGGCCCGCCTGGCCGAGCCCGGAGAGTTCACAATGAGGGCATTCCTGAACGGCAAGATGGATCTGGCTCAGGCGGAAGCGGTACGGGATCTGGTGGAAAGCCGAACGGCGTTTCAGGCTAGGGTAGCTGCCGAGCAACTGGACGGCAGGCTGTCCCGCAGGCTTCGGCCTGTCAAGGAAAGGATCGTAGCCACCCTTTGCCAGATGGAGACGGCGCTGGAGTTCGTTGAGGATGAGGTAAGCACGGAAGACCGGTCTCGGCTGATCGGGGAGATCGAAGAAGCGGATCGACAGCTAAGGGAATTGGAGGAGAGCTTTCAGCTGGGGAAGCTGGTTCAGGCTGGGATCAGCGTCTTGATCACCGGGCGCACTAATGCAGGTAAATCGAGTGTTTTCAATGGTTTACTGCTGGACGACAGAGCCATCGTGACTGACATTCCGGGCACGACTCGCGATGCCCTCACCGAGACCATTGACCTGGAAGGCATCCCGGCCCGGCTGGCCGATACGGCGGGCATCCGGGAGGCCACCGATCCGGTCGAGCGGTTGGGTGTGGAGAAATCGCTGGAGTATTTACGTCAGGCAGACCTGGTCCTGTTCGTGATCGACCAGTCGATTCAGTTCAATCAGGAAGACCAGTACATCTGGGAGAGGGTGCGGGGGCATCCGTGTGTGCTGGCGCTCAACAAGGAAGATTTACCGGCCCGGGTTGAGATTCCCCTTGACCTCGAGAGGGTTTGCACGGAAACGGTCCGGGTTTCGGCGCTGAAGCACACTCATTTCCAGCAACTCAAGTCGGCCTTGCTGAGAGCGGTGACCCAGGAGCGACAAGTGGCGAACGAGGGGGCGATGGTAACCAACCTTCGACACAAGCAGTGCCTCGAGAAGGCACGTGGGCATTTAGAGAAAGGCCTGGGTGCGTATCAGGGAGGGATGAGCGAGGAGTTTCCTCTTTACGACTTCCGAAAGGCGCTCACTGCCCTGGGGCAGATCACCGGGGAGACCACAACCGAGGATATACTCGGTCAGATCTTTTCCACCTTCTGTATCGGAAAATAGCAGGGGCGCTCATGGAGCGCCCACCACAATGGGCTTGCCGCCTGGTCAGAAGGCGTACGCTTGTACGCATGCCTTGAGGTTTTGAGGTGGCCTGCGCGAGACCCGTTCCGCGGTTGCCCAACTAACCCGGCTGACACGACATCAGGGCCTGGTAGAGGTGGTCGAGCTCCGCCTGGGAATGAAAGTAAAGAGCTATTCGCCCTCGACCCTTGCGGAGTTGAATTTCGGCCCGAGTTTTCCAGAGCTCTTCGAGTTTCCTTTCGGCGGCCAGGACGTCCGGGTCTTTAGCTGGCCCCGGCGACGACGCGGGCTTTTGGAAATCCTGGACGCGGCGCTCCACCTGCCGGACTGAAAGGCCAAGCTCGACGATTTGCTGAGCCAGAAGCAGCTGCTCTTTCTTGGGAAGGGGGATGAGTGCCCGGGCGTGCCCCATCGAAAGGGTGCCACGAACCACCTCTTTCTGGATAGAAGGGGGCAGCTGTAAAAGGCGAAGGGCGTTGGTGACCGCCGTGCGACTGCGACCCACCCGTTGTGCCACCCGCTCCTGAGTGAGCCCAAACTGGTCGATGAGCAATTGGTAGGCATGGGCCTCTTCAACCGGGCTGAGTTCATCGCGCTGGATGTTTTCGACCAGGGCCATCTCCAGCATTTTTTCATCGGAAACTTCCTGGGCGATAGCCGGAATTGTTGTGAGTCCCGCCTTCTTGGCGGCGCGCCAGCGACGCTCTCCAGCCACAATTTCGTAATCGTTGTCGGCCTGCCGCACCACAATGGGTTGGATCACCCCGTTTTCCTTGATGGACGCCGCCAACTCTTCCAGCTTGCTCGGTTCAAACGCCATCCGGGGCTGAAGGGCGTTGGGGTGGACCTGCTCCAAGTGCAACTCCAGTAAAATTGAATCGGGGTGACCCTCCGAAGCGGGCGGAAGCTGTGGAAGAAGAGCGTCTAATCCTTTGCCCAGGGCTTGTCTTTTCATAACGTCATGAGGTCAGTCCAAGTGAAAGGGGTTCGTGGGTAGGCGGTTGGGCCAGCGGCTTGCCCAGGATCTCCCGAGCCAGTTCCAGGTAGCTGTCTGCGCCCTTGGAGCGGGCAGCGTAAAGCAGGATCGGTTGGCCAAAGCCAGGAGATTCTGCCAGTCGGACGTTGCGCGGAACGACGGTCTTGAAGACCTGATCTCCAAAATAGCCGCGTACGTCCTGACGAATCTGACTGCAAAGATTCAACCGATCGTCATGCATGGTCAGGAGGACGCCCTCGATTTCCAGCCTGGGGTTCAAGCTCCGTTGAACCCGGCGAAGAGTGTCCATCAACTCAGAGAGGCCTTCCAGGGCGAAAAACTCGCATTGAACGGGCACCAACAGTGAATCGGCAGCCACCAGGGCGTTAATGGTGAGAATTCCCAGGGCCGGCGGGCAATCGATCAGGATAAAGTCATATTGTTGCCCAAAAGACTCCAAGGCGCGCTTCAACCGGAATTCCCGCCATGGGGCCTCCAGTAATTCAACGGTGGCCCCGATAAGGGCCGGGGTGGAAGGGAGCAACTGCAGGGAATCAAGTGCGGTCGAACAAAGGGCTTCATTCGGTTCCGCGGTTTCGGCCAGAAGCTCGTAAATAGTGTCTCCAAGCGTGCTTTTATCGATTCCGAACCCAGAGGTGCAGTTTCCCTGTGGGTCTAAGTCCACGATCAGTACCCGCAAGTCGGCCGCGGCCAGAGACGCCCCCAGATTGATGGCGGTGGTGGTTTTTCCGACTCCGCCCTTTTGGTTTGCGATTGCGATCGTTTTTGCCATCGATTCGGGGTCAGGCTAGCACGGAGGGACGACACCGTTGCCGGTTTTCGACTCATATGTTTCACGTGAAACATCCCTGGCCTCCAGGGCTGACCGCCTGGCGGCAAGAGAAGCGTGCTTTGCACGCGGAGAAGCTCCTCGCTGCCGCCCGGAGTGGAAAAACGCGTCGTTTGGCCCGTACGATGCATCGCACGGACTATTCTCCGCGTGGAGAATAGTCCAGTATTGGATTTCGGCGCTCTCGCCAGTTGTAGCGGCCGGCCTATGAGCGGCCCTCCGGATTCGGAACGCTGAGGCGTCTCCCACATTTAGCGAGATCCATAGAACCCTAGAGCAATGGATGTGTAAAGGCGCACAGGCGTGCACCCACAAGGCGAACTTTATCAATGACTTATGCAGGACGCTCTCGGTGCGGGCCTCTTGCTGCAGTCAGTAGGCCACACACCCAGCGTCCTTTCATTCCAGGGCTTGGCCTCCCTAGCCGCTCATAGAGCGGCCGCTACAAGTCAGTCGGCACATCCATTTGGAAGGAGCTGCCGAAGGAACGCCCCTGCTTAAAATTCTGGAATAGCTTCGAATTTGGGACTTCGAATTTCGGATTTTCTATCAAGATGGCAGCCGCCGCAAACCTTTGCCAGTTGTCACCCTTTCCTCAAGTCCAGGTAAACGTTCAGGATAGAAACAGCTGCGGGAGTGATGCCGGGTATTCTGGAGGCTTGGCCCAGGCTGTCGGGCTGAACCCGAAGCAGCCGCTCCACGACTTCCCGGGAAAGGCCCGGAACGTCTCCATAGTTGAAGCCTGATGAAATTCGCCTGCCTTCCAGCGATCGTAGTCGATCGGAATCGCGCAATTGCTGGAGGATGTAGCCTTCATACTTGATTTGAGTTTCGACCACATGGCGCTCTTCGCTGTCCAGGGCCAGTCCCTGCCCCTCGAAAAAGCCGCCCAGATTCTCAATGCCGACCTCGGGCCTTTTCAGGATCTGGCTCAGGGAGGCCCCCAGTTTGACGCCGAATCGCTGGCGGAAGTCGGATGAAAATGGGTCAAATTTGTTTAAATGCTTTGTTTTCAATAAGTTACAAGCCTTATCGATTCGCAGCCATTTCTTTTGAAAGGCGCGATAGGTCCTTTCGGGGACCAATCCAACCTGGAAGCCATGGGGCATCAACCTCCGGTCCGCGTTGTCGATTCTGAGCAGGAGGCGGCATTCGGCTCGCGAGGTGAACATGCGATAGGGCTCATCGACCCCTTGAGTCACCAGATCATCGATCAGAATACCGATGTAGGATTCCGCTCGATTCAAAAGCAGCGGCTCTTTGTCCTGGGCCTTCAGGGCCGCATTGATGCCGGCCACCAGGCCCTGAGCGGCGGCCTCCTCGTAGCCTGTCGTGCCATTGATCTGGCCGGCTAGAAAGAGCCCTGCCACCTTTCGGACCTCCAGGCTGGCATGCAATTGAGTGGGTTGGACGAAATCGTATTCAACCGCATAACCAGGCCGAATCACGACCGAGCCTTCAAGCCCCACGACGCGATCCAGCAGGGCGCGCTGCACGTCCATCGGCATGCTGGTAGAAAGCCCATTGACGTAGATCGCGTTGGATTGCAGGCTTTCCGGTTCGAGAAAGAGCTGATGCCGCTCTCGATCGGGAAACTTGACGACCTTGTCCTCAATCGAGGGGCAATAACGAGGGCCGATCCCCAGAATTTCTCCTCCGTAAAGAGGGCTCCGGTGCAGATTACTCCGAATCACCTGGTGCGCTCCCGGGTTGGTGTGGGTAATCCAGCAAGATACTTGTTGGTGCTGGACCTCACGGCTACCGAAGGAAAAGAAGGTGGGAACTTCATCTCCGGGCTGAACTTCAAGGCCGGAGAAGTCAATCGAGCTCCGTTCCAGTCGCGGCGGGGTGCCTGTCTTCAGTCGGCCTACCTCCAGATTCAAATCCCGGATCGACTTCGCCATGGAGAGGGAGGCCTTTTCCCCTGATCTTCCCGCCATGAATTTGTGCTCACCCACATGACACAAGCCATTCAAAAACGTTCCCGTGGTCAGGATCAGGGTAGAACAGTCGATGCGTTGGCCGCTGGCTGTCTCGATAGCCACCAAGCGATCTTTTCGGCGCAAAATCGCCGCCACCTCCACTTCCTCCACCGTGAGATTGTCCTGTGCGGCCAGGAGCCTTTGCATCTCAATGCGATAGAGTTCCTTGTCGCATTGGACCCGGGGCGCCTGAACGGCGGGGCCACGGCTGCGGTTCAGGAGGCGGAACTGGATGCCCGTTCGGTCGGCCACCTGACCCATCACGCCCCCGAGAGCATCGATCTCCCTGACCAGGTGACCCTTGGCGATGCCGCCCACCGAAGGATTGCAGGACATCTGAGCAACCATGTTCCTGTTGAGGGTGAACAGTCCGGTCCTGGCGCCCAGGCGCGCCGCGGCTATTGCCGCCTCACAGCCGGCGTGCCCGCCGCCGATCACGATCACATCGTAGCGTCCCGCACCCATGAGAGAGAATTATAAACCAACCTGACCCTGACCACTGACTCGGATTTCGCAAAAATTGTCTATTGGGGCGGCGCCTGGCTGAAAATCCGAAACCCGAAGTCCCAGATCCGAAACAAAGCCAAGATCGCCAGCTCGAAACGAGAGAGGGCTTGCCCCTCCGTGAAACCTGAAACGAACTGGCCGCAGGCCAGTGCTCATGCGTTATAATGGGCGGATGATTTTCCGCAAGAAGAAACGTTTGACCGAGATGGTGGACTGCGCCGGCTGAGCGTCCAAGCTGGCACCGGAGGTGCTGGCGAAGGCCCTGTCGGGGTTGCAGGTTTATGAGGATCCCAATGTGTTGATCGGTTTCGACCGAGCGGACGATGGAGGAGTTTACCGCTTGGATGACCAGCGCGCCTTGGTGCAGACGGTCGACTTTTTTACGCCCATCGTGGATGACCCCTTTATCTACGGTCAGATCACGGCAGCCAACTCCTTGAGTGACATTTACGCGATGGGAGGAACCCCTCGATTTGCGCTCTCGATCGTTGGTTTTCCGGACCAGCACCTGGGCGAGGAGGTGCTGCACGAGATCTTGCGTGGCGGCACCGAAAAAATGAATGAAGCCCAGGTGCCTGTTATCGGGGGACATTCCGTCCAGGACAAGGAGATCAAGTTTGGCTACTGCGTGACGGGATTGGTCGACCCCGCCCGCATCTACAGCAATACCGGAGTCCGGGCTGGTGATGCCCTGCTCCTGACCAAGCCGTTGGGTACGGGAATTATCGCCACCGGCATCAAGTTCGACAAGGCCCCTGCTGCTGTTTCAGCCACCGCTATTGACTGGATGTCCCAGCTCAACGCCCCCGCCCTGGAGCAATTGCAGAAATTTCCGGTCCATTCCGTGACCGACGTGACCGGGTTTGGACTTCTGGGTCACGCCTGGGAGATGGCCACCGCCAGTGGAGTGACGCTGGTCTTTCAGGCGGCCGACATCCCCGTCATGGAAGGGGCGGAAGAGCTGGCGAGGCAGGGGATGCTCCCTGGAGGCATCGAATCCAATCGCCGCTATGTGGGCTCGGGCGTCGCCTGGAATAGCGCCACCGAATTTCACCAACAGATCATGCTTGACCCCCAGACCTCGGGAGGGCTTTTGATCAGCCTGCCCGAGAAAGAAGCCGAAGGCCTGTCAGCTCAACTGGAAGCAAGGGGGTTGCTGGGCCAGCGAATCGGCACCGTTGTCAGCCTGCAGGATACTCATATCCAGGTGACCTCGTGATTCATCGTGCTGGATACGGCTGAAGGATTCAGCGAGGCCTTTATTTGGGGGCGATCTTGAGCGACTTCAAAAACTTTTCGTCTTGAGTCGTCAACTCAAGCTGGATCGCGGGAAGCTGTTTTGGGGCCGAGGAAGTTTCGTCTCGGGAATTGAAGCCGATGGTGGCCTCAATGATCAAAAAGACATCGTAACCGACATCGCGGATTGCCTCGATGGCCGCGTTTATCCGGGGCGAGTCCGTAAGAGAATCGTTGATGGCGGCTTCCAGTTTCTTGCGGTGCTCCTTGAGCTCTTGACCCTCCATTTGAAATGGATCCTTCTCCTCTGCTAATATCCGAAACCACTCTTAAAATCATGATACCAAACTCCAACCTGATGTAAAGTGGAAATCAGCCACCCAGCAGCAGCCCCCGGGCGCAACACAAAAGGCCCGGCCAAGAAAATAGTTTATCGCCCGATCGACGCCGCATCCGTGGATTACCAGGCCGATCTGGGAGATCCTGGGCAGTATCCCTTTGCCCGCGGACCCTATCCGGAAATGTACCGCTCCCGGCTTTGGACGATGAGGCAATACGCCGGATACGCGACTGCCAGGGAGTCGAACCAACGCTATCGCTACCTGCTCTCCCAGGGAACGACGGGCCTTTCCGTAGCCTTTGACCTTCCGACTCAACTGGGCTTGGACTCGGACCATCCGCTGGCCGCCGGGGAGGTGGGAAAGGTGGGGGTGGCCATCGACAGCCTGGAAGACATGGAACAGTTGTTCGAAGGCATTCCATTGGCCGATGTTTCGACCTCCATGACGATCAATGCCCCTGCCTGCATCCTCCTTGCGATGTACCTGGTGGTGGCCACGAGGCAGGGTGTGCCAGGGAAGGAACTCCGGGGAACGGTGCAAAACGACATCCTCAAGGAATACATCGCTCGAGGGACTTACATCTACCCTCCCCGGCCGTCCTTGCGAATCGCCACCGACATGATCGCTTTTTGCAGCAAGGAGGTTCCCCGCTGGAATGCCATTTCCATCAGCGGCTACCATATTCGCGAAGCCGGCTGTAGTGCGGTCCAGGAAATAGCCTTCACTCTGGCCAATGGCGAGACCTACGTCAGGGCTGCCACCGAGGCAGGCCTGAAGATAGATGAGTTCGCCTCGGGCCTTTCCTTTTTCTTCAGCAGTTACAATGATGTCTTCGTGGAGGTAGCCAAGTTCAGAGCAGCCCGTCGCCTATGGGCGCGATTGATGCGCGATCGACTGGGCGCACGCAAACCCGGGTCCTGGAGGCTGCGCTTTCACGCGCAAACGGCCGGCGTGACGCTCAGCGCCAGGAACCCTGAAAATAACATCGTGAGGGTGGCCCTGCAGGCGCTTGCCGCTGTGCTCGGCGGCGCCCAATCGCTGCACACCAATGGCCAGGATGAGGCCCTTGGTTTGCCCACCGAGCAGTCGGCGGCACTGGCCTTGAGGACCCAGCAAATCCTGGCCTATGAGAGCGGCGTTGCAGAGGTCGCCGATCCTTTGGGGGGAAGCTGGTATGTCGAGAGGCTGACTCAGCAACTGGAAGAAGAAGCCGAGGCTTATTTGGAGAAAATCCGGTCTCTGGGGGGAATGCTTCAGGCCATTGAAAAGGGCTTTGTCCAGCGCGAGATCCAGGACGCCGCTTACGAGGAACTGAAGCGCCAGGAGTCAGGCGAGCAGGTGGTGGTTGGAGTGGACCGCTTTGAGAGTGAAGAAAGCGTCCCGATAGAAGTCCTTCGGGTGGAACCGGAAATCGAACAGAAGCAAGTGGGCGCACTTGAATCCTTGCGCCGCCGCCGCAACGACGACCAGGTAAGCAAGGCCCTGGATGAGATCCGACGTGTGGCGGGGTCTCGTGAAAACCTGATGCCTGGGCTCATCGAGGCGGTTCAATCGCAGGCTACGGTTGGGGAAATGGCCGACGCCATGAGAGACGTTTTTGGAGAGCACAGGGAAAGGGTTGTCATCTAGGCACCTCGCTTCGCGAATTCGACGTCGCCGCGCCTGCCACAAACGCCACTGCATTAATGGAACGAGGCACCAAGAGAATGCTGAGTTACGAAGAGGCGCTTGAGAAGCTTCTGGGCCATATCCCGGAACCAAAGCCTGCCCGCGTGCCCCTGCGAGAGGCCTTGGGGCGAGTGCTGGCAGCTCCTGTGCTGGCCGATTCCGACCTTCCGCCCTTCAAGAAATCCTTCGTCGACGGGTTTGCCGTCCGCAGTCAGGATGTCGGCCAGGCTCCGGTCAAGCTGGAAATTGTTGGGATCGTTGCTGCGGGAGACCTGGAACAGCCTCGCCTTGAAAGCGGCCAGGCCGTTCAAATCATGACCGGCGCCCCCCTTCCCGCAGAGGCCGATGCGGTGCAAATGGTGGAGAAGACCCATCGGGTGAGTGAATCGGAGGTAGAACTTCTGGAGCCGGTCGGACCCGCCGATAACGTAGCAGCCCGGGGAAGCGAAGTGCAGGAGGGAGAGACGGTCCTGTCTCGAGGGAGGGTCGTCGGGGCGGCGGAGGCAGGCGTGCTGGCAACTTTTGGCCAGGCGGAAGTCGAGATTTTTGCGGCCCCTCGGGTTGCCGTGATTCCCACCGGCGACGAACTGGTGGCAGTGGACCAAAAACCAGCCTTCGGCCAGATCCGAAATTCCAACGCCTATACCCTATGGGCTCAATGCCGGCGCCTGGGGTTGGATGCGAGAGTTCTGCCGCCGGTTCCCGATGAGCCCGATCAGGTGCGCCGAAGTATCCAGGAGGGATTGAGGTGCGATCTGGCGATTTTCACCGGCGGCGTTTCGATGGGCGAGTACGACTATGTCCCTCGGGTGCTGGCCGAGGAGGATGTCACCATTTTTTTTCATAAGGCGGCCATCAAGCCCGGCAAGCCGATCCTGGTGGGCAAAAAAGGAGACCATGTGATCTTTGGGCTACCTGGAAATCCAGTCTCGGCCTTTGTCACTTTCGAGTTGTTCGTGCGGCCCGCAGTTCGCCGGTGGATGGGCTTCCAAAGACACTCTTTACGGAAGGTTTCCGGAGAACTTGTCGCCCCCGCCAAGCAAAAACCCGGGCGAAAGTTCTTCAAGCAGGCGAGGACTGATTGGGTGGAGGGTCGGTTCCAGGTTCGGCCCATCGAAACCCAGGGTTCGTCCGACCTGGTGGCCTTTTCTTCGGCCAACTCCCTATTGATCCTGGAGGCGGATGTGGCCCACTTGAAAGCGGGCCAGAAAGTTGAGGTTCTTTTGTTAAACGATGAATAAGAAATTGACTCACTTGGATGCGCAGGGCTCGGCCAAAATGGTCGATATCGGGGAGAAGCAGGTGGTCCGGAGGACCGCTCGCGCCGAAGGCAGCGTTCGACTCTCGCCCGGGACCGCCAATGTAATTCTTGCGGCGGGCCTACCCAAAGGGAACCCATTTGAAGTCGCCCGCCTGGCGGGGATACAGGCGGCCAAGCAAACCAGTTGCCTCATCCCCCTTTGCCATGACTTGAACCTTGATTTTGTCGATGTCCAGATCGAACTGGCGGAAGACGAGTTGTTGATTCGCAGCCAGGTTGCCTGCCGCTGGGCTACCGGCGTGGAGATGGAAGCCCTGACGGCAGTTTCTGTGGCAGCTTTGACCCTCTACGATATGTGCAAAGCGGCGGATAAGGAGATGGCCATCACCCAGATTCGATTGGTGGAAAAGACCAAGGAGCAGGCTGAGCCCTGAGCGCAGAGACGCAGAGAAGACTGGCCCAGGGCGTGCCGCCCTGCGCCAGGTTCTGTCGCTCCTTCGGGGCGCACTGAGTGCGCCAACCGCAAGGACGGTGATGTCAAGGAGGGCTCGCCCCAGCCCAGGCCGCCCCC
>JAPYTY010000002.1 GCA_029942065.1 Acidobacteriota bacterium
CGACCAGGCCTATGACGAGCAAGCGCGCGAAATGCTCAGAAAGCTCAGCCAGGAGCTTACCGGTATCGGCTCGAATTAACTCTGTTGAACCGGCCTTTTCATGGGCTTACCGATCGAACGCTGGTGTCCCGGGCGAGGGAGGGAGTTAAATGAAGCGAGCCACCGTCTTCTTTCTGATCCTATTGGCATTCGACGCCTCGACGAAGGCGCAGGAATCGAACCGCGTCACTATCATTTACGACGCGTTCGGAGCGCCTTCCGAGCTGGAAAGGGACTGGGGGTTCTCCGCCCTCATCGAATACGGCGGTAGACGCATTCTGTTTGACGCCGGCAACGACGCGAAGATTTTCCAGCGAAACGTCGAGCGGCTCGGCCTCGATCTGACGCGCCTCGATGCGGCGGTCATTTCGCATCGACACGGTGACCACACCAGCGGCCTCTCCTACCTGCTCGAGGTGAACCCCACCGTCAAGATCTACACGCCGCGGGAGGGAGCTTTCTTCGAGAGGATGGCCAGATTCCCGGAGGGAATGCTGGAGCCGTACCCTTCACTGCCGCCGGAGATGCGCTATTTCGGTGGGACCCCACCAGAGGAGCGGCCGGCCGCTGAACGTTCCGACCTCTGGGATGCCGATTTCGATACGGTAACGGAGACGACCGAGATATTTCCAGGCTTTTATCTCATCACGACGCGTTCCGAAAAGCCCGGCACCCGCGACATGAACGAGGTTTCGCTCGTCGTGCGCACTCCGCTGGGACTCGCCGTGATCGTTGGCTGCTCACATCCCGGCGTCGAGACCATCCTCGAGGAAGCCGCGAAAATCGACTCACGCCTGTACACGGCGATCGGCGGGTTTCATCTCGTGCGTACCTCGAGAGACGACATCGAGGCTACCGTGAACGAGCTGTACGATTCCCTCGAGCTGGAACGGGTCGCACCGTCGCATTGCACGAGCGAGCTCGGGTTCGCGGTCTTCATGGATCGCTTCGCCGACCGTTACGATCAGGCGGGAGTCGGCGCGGTCATCGCGCTGCCCTGACGGCAACGCCCGACACACAAATCCACCTGATCCTTCCGACTTGTTACTGCCCGGTCCAGCCGGCCCTCAGTCCAGCGCGGTCGACCTTCTCCCCTCGAAGGTAGACGTCCGCGATTTGCCGCATGTTGGTGATGTCCTCGAGCGGATTCGCGTCCAGCACGATGAAGTCCGCGCTTTTGTCGGCTTCCACCGTGCCGAGGTCAGCGAGTTGCAGCAGCTCGGCCGAATTGCGGGTCGCAGCCGTGATGACCTCAGCCGGTGACATCCCCGCCGCCACCATGTCCTCCAGTTCGATGGGCACTCTCCAGGCGGTGCCTCCGTCGGTGCCAAAGGCGATCCGTATGCCCTCCGCATGGAGCCTTGCCAGGTTGCGGGCCTGGATTCCGAATCTCTCCTGGACGGCCGGCCGGTCCGTGCTCGCCTCCTGAAGTCGCTGCACCTCTTCGGCCGGGAGGGTCTCGCTCAGCCAGCTTAGGTCCATCGCCACTCCTTGATCGGGAAGGTTGGGCACCAGGACCACGTTCGGGCGCTCCTTGAACAGCTCGATGATCTCATCGTCGATGTCCCGGTCCCGGATTCCATGAGCGAAGGCGTCGACGCCCGCCCGCAGGAGCCCCTTCGCATCCTCGAGCGCAAAGATATGGGCCGTGACGCGGAGGTCGTGCTGGTGGGCTTCGTCGATGATGGCGCCATACAGGGCGGGGCTCAGCTTTTCGTACTGGCCATTCCGGTCGTCGACCCAGATCTTGACCAGGTCGACCTTTCTGGCAGCCAGTTCCTGGATGGCCGTCCGGGCCTCCTCTTCGCTGGTGATCCAGTAGGGCGCCTCGGACCGTCCCGGCTCCGGTGCCGTGAGTCCGCGCCCTGCACTGAGCGACCGCGCGGCGTCGGGAATCCTTTCTTCCCGCACCTGGAAGGCCAGATCGCCGGCATCAAGGCCGAGGCTTATTGCTGCGCCGACCCCGTAGTAGGCTAGATGCTGCAACTGATCGACCGTTTCCTCTCGAGTCGGGGACAGGTGCTTGTGGGTGTCGATGATCGCCGGCATGACGGTCTTGCCGGTCAGATCCACACGCGTCGCGCCCGCCGGAGCGTCGAGCTGCCCTTTTTGGCCGACCGCGGTGAACCGACCATCCTCGACGATGAATGCTGAATCCTCGATGGGCTCGCTGCCGTCCCCGACAATGAGCCGCGCTCCCTCGAACACTGTCATGGCTGTCGCCTGTGGCCCTTCGACCGTCTCCGGCGTCGAGCAACCCGCCGCCAGGATGAGAGCAATCGAAAATAGACTTGCAACGAACCTCACAGGATGCGATTCAAAATTTATTCTGCGCATAGAAGCCTCCTTACCGGAACGGGTTTGCTTTGATCATTGAAAGTTGAGTCAGGGTAGATGCTAAGTCTTGAGCCCCTTTGAAAGCAATTCAAATCAGCCTCTATTTTGGTTGGAGTTGTCTGGAATGAGCTGGAGTGAGTTTGTCACGAGCCCGCTAAGGGCACCCTTGGGATGGTCTCAGCCCAACTTTAAAAGGGAAGAATGTCGAGGTAGAAGGAAGCCGCAGTGGATCCCATGCAAAAACCCCAGCTGTTGATGCCCACACGTTCACAGCGAAAATACCTTTCCCGGATCTCGGAGGAGTTCGGTTCCTGGTAGCGCACATAGATGATTTTCCGTTCGCTACTTTTCCAGCTCAGGATCGGCCGGCTCATGTTCATTTCCAGGATCTGGATGGCCTCGGAATCGAACTTCTCCAGATTCTCCTGCAGGCCGGAGGTATCCCCGCTTTGTACCATTTGCTCCAGCGACTGGAGCGCCTGATTGCCCACATCCATGCCCAGTTCACTCCGGATCACTTCTTCCAGTGCTGCATTCTGAAAGTTCGAGAGGTTGCGCAACACACCGAATCCGTAAAGGCCGAGAGCGAGGATGATGACGATCACCGCTCCTGTGCCGCCCAATTTAATGTTCGGTGTTTGGATTTTTACCTCAGCCATTTTCGCTTGACCCTCCTGGGCTGGCACCTCGGGACCAGGCCTTCTAGTTCTTCGATCCGGGTGGGGGAGGATTCCACCCCCTGGATCTTCTTTGGTGGTTCCCTAATATTGTGGCGCAGAATTGCCTTTAATCCCAAACCCCGGGCCTTTTTGAAAGCAATTCAAATGACCTCACCTTTTCGATTTCGTTGAAAACATCGCAGCAGGGTGCTAGGCTGGCGGCCGGAAATGAAAAGAGACCACAACGCGTATAGTTTGGAGGATCTAGAATGAATCAAAAAGGAAACTTGGTCCTGGTTTTTCTTTTGAGTGGCGTTATTTTCCTGGGCTGCACTGGAAACTCCGATTCCGAAGGAGCATCCCCAGGCGCGCTTCAGGGCGGAACGATAGCCTCCTCACAAGAATGGCCGTCCGACATAGATCCGGCGTCCCAGTCGCGTCTTCCCCTGAAAAAACGGGAGGATCTGGATGAGGAGGGCCAGGAGGTTTACGATTTCATGGTCGATCCAGACGCGATAACTCTGGCAGGCCTGACGGGTCCCAGAGGATTTTACCTTTACAGCCCAAAGGCCGGGCGGCACCTGAGCCTGGCCAATACCTACCTGCGCTTCGAGAGTGGTCTGGATGAACAGGTCCGGGAACTGGCAATCCTGGTCATCGCCCGGGAGATGAACAGTCAATTTGAATGGACCATGCATGAACCCGTGGCACGGGAAGTGGGTCTGGATCCCGCCGCTATCGATGTGGTGGAGAACAACACAAGCCCGCAGGGTCTGAAGGCAAGGGACGCGTTGGTCATCCGTTTCGCACGTGAACTGGTGAGGGAAGACAAGCTCAGTTCCGAGACCTTCACCCAGGTTGTCGAGGAATTTGGTGAGGAAATGCTGGTCACTCTGTCGCTTCTGATGGGAAACTACATGAGGACGGCGCTTTTACTCCGGGCTGTCGATATGCAGATCCCTCTCGATCGAGAACCGCTTTTATCCATGCCGGAATGATCGGTCCCTTCGGCTCAGGTTGGTGTCCTCAGTCCGGTACACCTCGCCGTTTCACGTCCCAAATTAGCCTGTTGTAGGGGCGCACTGAGTGCGCCCACTGCAAGGCCGCTGAAGCCAAGAAGGGCGCACGGCACAGGCAGTCTCAAATTTCAGGTTATCCTGAGGAATCGAGCCGGGGCGCACCGAGTGCGCCCTATACAAGCCATCGAAAAAGATTGTCTTGTGGGCGTACGCAGTACGCCCCTACAAACCCATCTCAGTTGAGGAGACTAACCCAGGAATGCGAGGGCGCCTCGGCCGCTGGTCTTCGACCAGCGCGTGCCACGTTCCAGGTTCCACGAAAGGAAGAACGAAGTCCCACGCCGATTCCGGAGGGGGACGCCTGCGAGAAGATCCACGACAACCGCCGGGTGGTCGTGGAACCGTCCCTTCCCCGGGTGCTATGTTGAGGCCACCTGATCGTGGGATTCCCTTTTTCGCACACCGTTGCGGATGCGTGATCAGGGAGATCCCACTGAATGCCTATTCTGAATTGAAAGAGATTCCGTGCGCGAAAACAAACCGAGCAAGACTGCCTGCAAGGTTGCCCTGAATGTGGTCACCCTGGGGGCGAAACCGGGGATGGAGCACATTCTTCCTCCCGGCATTGTTGAAGCGACGGCGAACTTGCTGGTTGTTTCCAGTGCAGCTCGAGCAGGAGTGGTACGGAAGGCCGGTTCCCGGCGAATGGTCTCTGTCCGCGAAGCCTTCGACTGGACTCTGCTGGGTGAGTTCGATGCCATCGGTGCAAGAAAGGCGTTCTGCGAGCGCCAGGTAAGAAATGGTATTGGCGCCGGGGCTGCCCAGGTCCTGGTTCTGGGTGCCGGGTACGACACCATGGGGTGGCGGCTGGCACCGGAGTTCTCTGGCGTGAACTTCTTTGAAATTGACCACCCGGCGACCGCCCGTCTCAAGGCTAGAGGGATAGAGGCAATGGGCCGGCGGGACAATCTCTGCCTGGTCGCGGGGGATCTCGGCAAACGGAAACTTTTGGATCTTCTAAAGGACACCCCGTCGTGGGACCGGAGAGCACGAACCATCATCGTGGCCGAGGGCCTGTTGATGTACTTGCCTCCGGAAGCGGTTCGGAACTTGTTTCGTCAAGGTGCTGCGATGACGGGTGTCGGCAGCCGGATCGCTTTCACCTGTGTTCCTACCGGTGCGGATGGTCGGCCCGATGCCGGTCGATGGACGGGGCTGGTCCTGTGGATCTTCAAAGCGGCCGGCGAGCCATGGATCTGGAGTATACGGCCCGAGGCGCTTGATCTGTTCCTGGAAGAAACGGGTTGGACCCATACCCCTGAGCTGGAGGGGGCGACCGGTCAGCATGGCGTGGAATTCTATGGTGTTGCCACTAAATCCCCTGGAGACTCGGAAACCGGGGAAGTCCCTCCCCCGGGCCAGGAAGATCCCCCGGGTCAACAGGTTTAGAGTTTTTCCACTTGTGTTTACAGCTGAACGAAGGTGATGCCTGGATTATGACGATCGGTCATCAGGGTAGACCCGAGATCCGGGAACCGACTCAGCAGTTCTTGTCCCTGGTTGGTGTGTTCCGAGTACCGGTCCCCTTCAACAAAGGCATGCACTTTCCCGGCACGAGACAGGGAGGCCAGTTCCCGGATGACCGCCTGCTTGATCTCGCCTCCAGGACCGGAGGAGCCGTAACCGTGAATGACCCGGAGGATCTTGTAATCCTGCGATCGTGCCAGGTCGAGCTCAAGAGACAGGGTGGCCAACGCCTCGTCGACGAACAGCATATTTTCCTTGAGGTTGATCGTCTTGATCTTCTCCTCGCCGGTTTTCGGTGACGATCGTCCGGCACGGTCCGTCATTGCCCCGGCAGCACCTTGATGGCCACTTCGCGGTCGAGGTGGGTGTCGCGGGCACGATACACCTCGCCCATTTCTCCCTGGCCGATCTTCTCCAGGACTTTGTAATGGCTGATGGTTGTTCCGACTATGGTGCTGCCCAAAATACTCTCCTTGGCTATGACTTAAGATTGCCTTCAATGCTAAATCTTGAGCCCCTTTGAAAGCAATTCAAATTCCCCTCTTTTGGGGTTTGATGTGGCTGGAGTGAACTGGAGTTGGATTGCCGCGGGCACACCCTGGGACCATCAGGCCATTTCGGGATTGAGCCGGGAAGACTCAATTTGGCCAGCCTTCGTGTAGCTGCTGGTCGCCGCTGGAGGGCTTCGGTGGCCCAAATCAATGAGATCGAGGGGTTCAGTTTGAGGAGAGAAGATATATACTGGCAACCGTGCAAGGCTAAAGGCAAAGAAGCCTTCCAGCCGACGCCAAAAGGATTCATGCGCTTACCGATACCGTTCGTTATCCTGATAGTCCTGGCTTTTGGGGCCGCCGGCGCGATGCAAGCGCAGATCAGCAATCCGATTGCGGAGCCGATCGTTAAACGTGGACTGAATGTCGAGATCAGGGAAGTCGCGCGACTGCCTGATACACGCGGGCTTTACCCTGCCGATCAGGATGCTGCCGGGAGGGCGCGTGTCAGCTTCGTCCGCGACCTGGCGGACGGTCGGCGCTTTGCCAATGACTCGCGCGGTTTCTTGTACTTGCTCGACCCGGACAACCGGCCCTCCCTGTATTCCGACACCGCAGCCGCGTTCCCGCTCAGCGTTTACGGCAGCCTGCAGAGTGGGTTCATCGGTTTTGCGTTCCACCCGGAATTTGCGCAGGCCGGGTTGTTCTACACGGCGCATGTCGAGCGGGCGACGGGAAATCCCGCGCCGCCGCACTTCATTCCGCCGGGGATAGTGCAAGCCGATGTCGCCTTTCACAGTGTCATCACGGAATGGCTTGCGACGGACCCGGCGGCGAATGTTTTCGAGGGCTCCCGGCGTGAATTGCTCCGGGTGGGACATGTCGTTGAATATATTCGACACCCCATCAGCCACCTCGAGTTCAACCCGACGGCGGAGCCCGGTGACCCCGACTACGGCCTGCTCTACACCAGCGGGAGCGATTTCGGATTCAGCAATGGCGGCGGGCCCAATGCGAACAATCCCGGCCAGACCCAGCGCCTGGATACAGTGGTCGGCGCAATTCTGCGGATCGATCCGCGGAGCCCGGCCGAGTCGGGAGGGACCCAGGGGCTTGGGGATTACACGATCCCACCGATCAATAAATTTGCCGCGGATGGCGATCCCGGGACACTCGGGGAGATTTACGCCTACGGCTTTCGGAACGCCCACAGGCTCTCCTGGGACCTGATGGACGGGACCATGTTCGCATCGGACATTGGCATGAGCCACATCGAGGAGATCAACATCGTTCGCGAAGGCCTCAACTACGGCTGGATGCAGCGCGAGGGTTTCTTCGATAATGGTATTACCAGGCCGGGCGGAGATCTCAGCCAGATATTTCCGCTGCCGGCGGAAATTCTGAACGGGCAGCGCCAGGACGGGTTCACCTACCCCGTGGCAATCTACGATCACAATGACGGGCGGTCCGTGACGGGTGGGTTCGCCTACCACGGGCGCATTCCCGCACTCCGTGGCAAGTTCGTGTTTGGTGACATCGTGCGTGGACGTTTGTTTGTGGCCGACCTGGCCGCCATGAAAGAGGCTGATGACGGGATCCCACAGACTGTAGCGCCCGTCGAGGAGATCCAGCTTTACGTACGCGACGCCAGTGGCAACCGCACTTATGTCTCGCTCCGGGAGCTGGTGGAGGCAGCGTTGGGTGCGACGGTTACTCGCGCAGACCTGCAGATCAGTCGCAGCCGCGACGGCGAGATCTTCATCACCTCGAGGCAGGACGGAGTCATCCGGATGCTGGTTCCGGATTCCAACTGACACCTGCGCGGTCGAACCCATCCTTGGTTGCCAACCTGGCCGAGCCTCTCAATGACTTTGTAAAGGTTGATGGTCCGGGCTAACCGAGCAGGACGGCCTCAAAGGTCAGCCCCGGACCAAATCCAAGGGCGACGCCAGGCAGCGGGCCCCCTTCATCCAAAAGCCTTCTCAGCAGGAACACCATGGTGGCGGAAGACATGTTGCCATACTCGGAGAGGACTTCCAGCGACACCCTGGTGGCCTCGGATGGGAGGCCCAGGGCCGAGCGGGCGGCATCCAGGATGCGGGGTCCTCCGGGATGGATCATCCAGCTCTTGACCTGGTCTCTGGATAGGCCATTCCGGCCCAGCCAGTCATCGAGCCAGCCGGCCAGATGCTGATCGATCAAAGCGGGCACCCGCGTCGAGAGAGTCATCGAAAAGCCATGATCCCGGATATTCCAGGTCATGTCTTTCGCGCTCCCGGCAATCAGCTTCGACCCACAGGCCAGCACACGGGGCCCTCGGCGCTGACCCTCAGCGAAGGCCCCGCCAACCAGCGATCCGGCGCCGTCCGCAAAAAGAGCGTTGGAGACCACCTGTTCCGGATCCCAGCCGTACTGAAGGTGAAGGCTGCAGAGTTCGACAGAGGCAATCAGAATTCGAGCTGAAGAATCCGCCCGGGAGATGGAGTCCGCCACTCCGATGGCGTTCAACACGGCCTGACATCCCATGAAGCCGACGTGGACGCGATGGACCTGATCAGAAAGATCCAGTCCCTGGATCAGTGCAAGGTCCGAACCCGGAGAGAAAAATCCGGTGCAGGATACGGTAATCAGGTGGGTGATTTCGTGTGCTTCGCATCCGGAGCCGGCCAGGGCCTTCCGGCTGGCTTGAACCGAGAGCTGACCCGCGTGGGATTCATAGAGCTTCATTCTCTCAGCCGTCCCCGGACCTCGATCAATTTCAGAGCAAGGCAGATGGTAAAACTCGTTGGTGAAAGCGCCCTCTGTTGGTTCCAGCAGTACTGAGAAACGTTTCCGGATGCGGGTTCGCCGGTAGAGGATCTTCAGCAGGCGCTTCTGTTCCTCGCTTTGGCAGCAGAGCTCGCTGACCGCTTCCGCAGCCGCGGACTGTTCCAGGGAGAATCGTGGATTACTGCAGCCAATGCCCTGAATCGAAAAGCTCATGGCGCTCCCATCCCCTTCAGATCAGCGCGGTTCATCCCCATCAGGAGGGGATTGAGCAGATTTGGAGCCACCGACAGGGCTGCCACAACCCCACGACAGAAGGTGGGGCTGCGAAGGGTCAGGCTCAGAAGGCGACACGCGCTGCGACGGCGTCCGATGATTCTTCGGTAATCCTCTTCCCAGGATTTGAGCAGCGACGGATTCCACCCTTCCAGGGCTTCTCGAGCCAGAGGGGCGATCCTCTTCCCCTGGATCAAGGACCAGGCCATGCCTTCTCCGGTGAAAGGCTCCGCGTAGCCCGCCGCATCTCCCAGGATGAACAGATTGCGACCGCCTAAAGCGGGCCGTGATCGGGTGAGCGGTTGCGTTCCCTGCCACTTCGCCTGGGACAGATCCACATCAAGGCCGGCGGCCTCCGCCAGGATTTTCCTCACCACCTGGCAGGGGCTCGAGCCGGCTAGGGCGCGGGAATCGACAGCGGCCGCAATGGCCAAGCTCCCCTCTTCCAGCCTCACTCGCCCCACGTAGCCGGCCCTTCCCACCGCCATCCGGATCAACCCGGGACCGGGTTGGGTGACGGAATCGGACTCAATGATCGTGGAGAGACCCAGGCGGGATTGGCTGGCTATGATGGGCTCAAACTCGGGGAACCTCTTTAGGAATGTCCCCTGCAGTCCGTCGGCACACAGGACCACCCGTGCTTCCACGATGGCTTCACTTCCTCCGCTGGTGAGCTTCACCCGACAGCGCCCATCCCGGTTCGACATCAACCTGCCCTGCGTTCCATCCAAAAACACGGCGCCCACATCCGACGCCCGCTCGGCCAGAACACTGTCCAGCAAACCCCGGGAAATAGCATATCCACCCGGCAGCCTCAGTGAGGTACTCCTGCCCTGGACCTCGATGACGACCGCGTCCAGTCCCTGCAGCCTCGGGAAGAGGCCCGGCAAATCCACTCGAGCGTTCCCCAGAATCGATACGCCCGCCAGATTCAAACAGCAGCCACAGACCTTCTGGCGGGGGAATCGGCTGCGTTCGATCAGCAGGACCTCGCATCCGGCTTGCGCCAGTTCCAGGGCGGCCATCGACCCGGCCGGGCCGGCACCTGCAATCAGCACATCCCACAAACCTCCTCTCTCCGGGAAGGGAAGTTCCATGTTCAGGTTCTCCTCCAGGAGAGCAGCATCCGGAAGGGCCAGCAACGCCGCAACTGAAACCCGGACAGGCCGGCCCTTTCGGCCAATCCGCCGAGCTCTTCCAGGGTGAACGCCGCCTTCACCGAGCGGACGGCGTCGGTGTGGACCACGGGAGAGCGGGAGAGGAGTCGTGGTGCCAAAGCCGAAAGCAGGAGGCCGCCCTGGCGGCGCTCCAGATCGCTCACCAGCAAGCCCCGTTCGGCCGCTTCAGCCATGCGGCCCAGCAGCGAGACGACATCCCCATCGCTCAGGTGATGCAGGAACAGTGAAGACAGGATGAAGTCATGACCCGAAGGGAGCTCACCGCCGACTACATCGAGTTGGGAAAAGTCGGCGCCGGAGCCGGCTTTCCGTGCATCGTCTCGCGCAGCCTCCAGAGCCAGTGGACTGATGTCGCAGCCATGAGCCGCAACTTCAAAGCCAAGGCGCGACAAAGCGCGCTCGAGCGAAACCAGGACATCGCCTCCTCCGCAGGCCAGATCCAGAATCCGGATTCGAGAATCCGGCTCACTCCATTCGAGCAGCTTGCGCAGGAGCTGGCGGGTCGTCAGGCTTACCTTGTTGATTCGCCTGAGGCCCCGAAGGGCAGAGAGATGGCGATCCTCTTCCAGACCTGGATCATCCATGAGTTCGTGCCCCAGGCTCCGCCTCATCAGATCACAGGTTCGAAGGGTTTGATTCATGGGTTTCAATGGGGATTTTCCGTCTTGGACAGCTGGTCTGACCGGAATTTGGCCACACTCCGTAATCATTTTATCGACCGGGACCGGAAAGATTCCAGTATAACCAGAATTTCCGATAGGGATGTGCACCTCACCCTTCCCTCAACCCTTCGAGGCCCAGGACCCCAATCTCCCGGGCAAGAGAAGGTCCCTCCTGGAGCCCTCGAACCCCTCCTACCTTATGGTCTGAGTTGGGCTGAGTTGGATCCTCGCGGGCACAATGCGGAAACAACCCCCTGAGGCCTCCAGACCCATTAACCTTGGCGATTTCAAACCCGGCCGTTGATCTACCTTCCCCTCCCGGATAGACTAGCCTCCCGAAAGGCAACTTCCTATATTTACTTGAGGAGGAAAACATGAAGGGTTTCAGGGTCATTTGTATGGTATTGCTCGTGCTCGCGATCAGTGTGGGTACAGTGGCGGCTCAGGGTAAAGACGTTGGAACGCTCGTCTTTCCGACATCCACGAAATCACCCGAAGCGCAGGCACGGTTCCTGCGTGGCGCGGCCTTTCTGCACAGCTTTGGGTGGAAGCAGGCCATCGCCGAATTCCAGGCGGCACAGAAGCTGGACCCGGATTTCGCAATGGCCTACTGGGGTCAGAGCCTCTGCTACAACCATCCGCTCCTTGGTGACCGGGATCTGGATTCGCCTCGTGCGGTGTTGAAGCGGCTGGGAGCAACGCCTGGAGAACGGCTTTCGAAAGCACCCACGGATCGGGAAAAGGGCTTTCTGCAAGCGGTCGAGATTCTGTGGGGCGAAGGAGATATCACCGAGCGCAAGATGGGCTACCTGGAAGCCATGCGCCGTCTGTACCAGAAATATCCCAAAGACGACGAAGTGGCTTCGCACTACGCACTGGCCATAATTGCCGCGGTTCGCCCTGCCGGTGACACCACCTTCCGGATGTACGTCGAGGCAGGAGCGATCGCCATGGAAGTGTTCGAGAGAAATCCGAATCATCCGGGTGCCGTTCACTACATCATTCATTCTTTCGACGACCCGGTGCACGCGCCGCTGGCGCTGACTGCCGCCGATCGGTTCGCAGAGATTGCGGAAGCAGTAGCACACGCGCGTCACATGCCTTCGCACATCTTCATTCAGCGCGGCATGTGGGAACGGGTCTCGATGTCCAATCAGTCCGCTTACGATGCGGCCATCAACCTGTGGGAGCCGGGAGACACCATTGGTGATGCTGTGCACCCGCTTGATTGGGGGCAGTATGGCGATCTTCAGTGGGGCGATTACGCCAAGGCCAGGACCTGGATCGCAAGACTGGAGGAACTGACTGAAAAAAGTGGCTCGCCAGCTCGCGGTGTGTCGGCCCTGCCCCTGGTGAAAGCGCGCTATGTTCTGGAGACGGAAATCTGGAACGTGAAGCCGGTAACGGAGAAGTCGTCCACACACGAGCTTCTGGCGACCGGTATCAGCGCGTACCACACCGGAGACAACGCGACGCTCGAAAAAGCCGCCAGCCAGATCCGTGTGGTAGCCGAAAAGCAAGCTGCGGACGCGTCGCTGTACGACCGACAGGCCCAACCGACGCGCGTCGCGCAGTATGAGATCGAGGCGCTTGACGCACTGGCCAAGGGTGACGGGATGGGCGCCATCGAGCACATCAAAAAGGGTGTGGAACTGGCCGAAAGCATGCCTCCACCCCGGGGGGCTCCAAACCCGGTGAAGCCGGCGCACGAGCTCGCCGGAGAGATTCTCCTGAAGATCGGCCAGGCGGAAGAAGCTGTGCTCTTCTACCAGACACAGCTCTCACGCACGCCCGGCCGGGTCCTGTCCATTCGCGGACTGGCGCGCGCTTATTCGGCCCTGGGAAATCGCGTCCTGGCCGGCGAGCAATATCGAAAGCTCCAGAACATCTGGAGCGAGCATTCCGTGGCGGGTCTGAAAGAGGCGTCGGACTATCTCGCTTCAACGGATTCCGGAGGTCAATAAGCGCCTCTCCGCGTTAGTCCTTTGCGGATTACCTATCCAAGGATTTGGAAAGTAAAGGCGGGAGTCCTTTCACCGCATACCTGTATTGCCTAAAGCTCGGGCGGCCGCCGCCGCTTGGTGATCTGCTCGAACGCAAAAGCAAGTTCCAGCAAGTGGGGTTCGCTACAGGCAGTGCCACTGAACGTGACGCCCAGGGGCGCAGGCTTGGGTATGAAGCCCTCGGGGAATTCTCCGCCATTGGCGACCATTCCGAACGGAACCGTAACCGATGGATAGCCGGCCTTGGCCAGAAAACTGCTGCCGCGGCTGCCGGCGAAAATAAGAGCATCGAGGTCATGAAGAATCATGACCGCATCGATTCCTTCGGCCCCGGCCAGGCGCAGATCCAGGGCGCGGTCGGCCTCATAACGGATGCGGTCCTCTTCCAGAGTTGGGTCCTGTTCGTCGGAAAGATCCAGGGTGTGCTGGCCGTACTTGAGCGTACCGAGTGCCGAATTGGCGAGGTTCCATTCGCGCAGTTCGGTCAGGCTCTTGACCGGAGCCGCCGCGCCCAGGCTGGTCACCCAGCTGGTGAAATCGCGCTTGAAGCCGTATTTGAGCACCACCGAACAGTTGGCGTCATCGCCCTTCAAGCTCGGTCTCCTGGAGCAGGACCCCCTGACCAGAACATTGTCCTCCCAGGTGTCGGCCAGCGCACTCGGAACGTCTGCCGGATCAACAACGGTCGCGCCCGCGTCCCGGAGTAGAGCGACTACCTCGTCCATCATTGCCTTCTGATCGTCGGGAAGGCCACCGCCCGGCGCTTCACTGCCAGGCAGGGTATGGGGGTCGATGAACCACGCTCGGGGCATGCCGATCCGCGCGCCCCTGAGACCTTCGGCGTTGAGGAACGGGGTGTAGTCGTTCCCCGGCGGCGGAGTACACCGGCCTGCGGCCGGGTCATTGGGGTCCGGTGCGGTGCCTTCCAGCACACCCAGGAGGATCGCCGCGTCGGTGACGGTGCGGGTCATGGGTCCTGCCGTGTCCTGATCGTAGGTGACGGGGATAACCCCCCAGCGGCTGATGCGGCCCAGGGTGGGTTTGACGGCGGCGAGCATGGCAGCCGAGGCCGGTCCGATGATCGAGACCGTGGTCTCGGTGCCGATATTGGCCGCCCACAGGCTGGCCGCTGTGCCCGCGCCGGATGAGGAACTGCCGGTTGGCAGCACCCCGCGGCCGTCGTTCAAGCCAGGCCGGGGATCGCGCCGCCAATCATAGGGATTGAAGCCATAACCGCCCAGCGCCGAGTAGTTCTGCGGGATACCCATCGTCATCCAGTGGGCCATCTCCGTCATCACAGTCTTGGCGATAATGACAGCTCCGCTTGCTCGCAAATTTGTTACCAGCGTCGCCTCGTAGGGGGGAATGAAACCATCCAGCGCCAATGTGCCGGCCGTGGTCGGCATGTCGGTGGTGTGAATATTGTCCTTGATTGCGATGGGGATGCCGTGCAGCGGTCCGCGTACCTGACCTGCGGCCCTCTCACGGTCGAGCGCGTCGGCCACTTCCAACGCCCTGGGGTTTACTGAAATGGCAGCGTTGAGAGTGTTCTCATACAGGGCGATACGGACCAAATACTGTGTGACCAGGTCGCGTGAGGTGACGCGGCCGTCTCGCAAGGCTGCCTGGATCTCCGGAATGGAAGCTTCGACCACGGAGAATTCGGCAGCGTGAACCGCCGGAGCCAGTGTGGTTATGGCGGCCAGGACCACGATGAGTGAAAGCCGGCTATTCGGGTTTATGGGTTTCATTAACGTCTTCCTCCTGATTGAATTCTCCAGGCCATCAAAGCGTGACGCCGAAGGAGTCCGCCTTCACTGATCTTCTCCAGGATTGGTAGCGGCTGATGGATTGGCCGGTCAAGTGTTCTACCTCTTTTTCTGCTGCCTGAGTTCCTTGAATGATACGGCCAGAGGGATTTGAAGGCAACAACGTGCGGGTCTTCGACCCCCGCGTTTCAAGTTTCAGGTTTCACGAAAGAAAGAACAAAGGCCCGCGCCACCCCCCTGAGCCAAACGCATGTCGTTTTTTTGGAGCGAGGTCAGAGTAGCTAATGTAGGGGCGCACTGAGTGCGCCCACAGCAAGGACTGGGATATCAAGAATCGCGCACGAAATAGGAAGTCTCAAATTCCAGGTAATCCGGATGAGTCGACCCGGGGCGCACCGAGTGCGCTCTGATCAAGCCAAAAATAAAGATTGTCTTGTGGGCGTACGCAGTACGCCCCTACATTTCCATCTCAGTTCAGGAGAGAATTCCCGGAGTGCGCCCACAGCAAGGACACGACGATGCCAGCCCAATGCATTTACACACCACACCACAGCACCAATGCACGACAGCACGAAGGAACCAGTGCTATATTGGGCCCAGATAATCAAACCCGTCCAAAACGGCCCCGGTTACCGCACCGTGGGTAGATCCTTCGTTTGTGGTGAGGCCGGAATCAAAAAGGGAGCAATGGAATGAAACTCTACTCATCAACGACCAAAATGGCCGGCCTGATTGTCGCCCTTGTCCTGGCAAGCTGTTCATCTCCAGGTTCGCAGGAAACTCAGGGAACACCAAGATTTGAAATTGTTGAAGCGACCATTGCGGACATTCAAACAGCAATAACGACAAAACAGGTTACTGCTACCGAAATCGTTCACATGTACCTGGAGCGCATCAAGACCTACAACGGGGTCTGTGTAGATCAACCTGAAGGGATCCTTGGACCTGTCTCGACCATTCCGAATGCAGGTCAAATCAATGCGCTGATGACCTTGAATCTCAGGCCTGAGCACAGAGAAGAATGGGGCTTTGACGCTCGTAAGGCACGCAGCATGACGGACCGTGAAGATAACGACCCCGACATGCCTGACGTGCTGGAAGTTGCAGCTGCGCTGGATGAAGAGTTTGCCAGGACCGGACAATTAGTGGGCCCGCTGCATGGTGTCGTGTTCGCGATCAAGGACCAGTATGACACCTTCGACATGCGCACCACGCTTGGCATGGATGCCTTCTTTGACAATGACCGTCCGCCTGATGATGCCAGTGCCATCAAGAGGCTCAGAGATGCCGGTGCTATTATCCTGGCCAAAGCTAACCTGGGAGAAGGCGGCTCACAAAGATCCAGGAGCTCTTTTGGCGGGACCTTGTGCAACCCCTACGACACGACCCGATCCCCCGGTAGTTCAAGCGGCGGCTCTGGCTCGTCGGTGGCAGCGAATCTGGTCACCTGCGCTATCGCGGAGGAGACCGGTGGATCCATCCTTCACCCTGCCAGAAATGCCAATGCTGTGGGGATAGCACCGACACAGGAACTGGTGAGCCAGGACGGTATGTTTGGAGAGGGGTTCAATCACCGAACCGGGACCATATGCCGCACGGTAGAGGACGCCGCCCGTGTGATTGATGTCATCGCCGGGTATGACCCCAGGGATGAGAGGACTGTCTTTAGCCTGGGCCGTACCCCGGACGAACCCTATCAGAGCTTTGTAGTCGCTGAAAAAGATGTCGACCAGGAGCCCCTGCAAGGATTGCGCATCGGAGTGGTCCGCGAGTTCATGGATAAAGACCTCTTCGATGAGGCTTCCTTCCAGAGCATCGATATTGTAGACCGAGCCATAGACGATCTGCGCGACCTCGGCGCGACGATCATGGATCCAGGGGAGCATGGTGCCCTGTTCCAGGAATGTGTCGATCAGTATGTTCCAATCTATCGCAACCAGCGATTCATCAACCAGTCCCCGGAGCAATTCCCACCAGGAGAAGACGCCATCGAACGCCTGTTGGATATGTACTTCGATCCATCGCTGGTCCCGCATACGGCCAGTGGAGTTCCGAATATCAGGAACCTGGGACCGAGGTTCAGCCTCGGAGAAAGTAAATACTTCCTGAACCGTTATCTTCGAGAGCGCGGCGATGCGAATATCCAGAGCGTCGCGGATATGATGAACAAGGCGAATTTTTTCACGGATATTCGTCCAGGCACCGATTTCACGAGTTATAAAGTACAGCTGGAGAGGACGAATGCTGTCACGACACTGGATCTGGCCAGCCTTTTCCAGGACCGGTTTGCCTACAAGACCATCTTCCTGCAATGCATGGCAACGCTAGACCTTCACGCTGTGACTTATGCGTCCAGTATCCATGTCGCCCATGTGCTCGGGAATCCTTCTGAGCCTTCCCGGTTCAATAGTCCTGGCCACCACAGCATCTGGGGAGTCATGGGCATGATTGGCGGCTTCCCAACAATGAACGTCCCGGCAGGATTTACCTCCCAGGTGTTTGACCGTGATGCAGAGGGGAAACTGGTGGGACCTGTTCCAGCAAGGCTGCCCGTATCCATCACCTTTGCCGGCCCGCATTTCGGTGAACCCACACTCATCAAGATAGCTTCTGCCTATGAAGCATCAACCAAACACCGCACAGCACCCTCTGACTTTGGACCGCTTCCGTGAGTAAATATAAGGGGTTTTACAGTCAGCGAAAGTGGGACAGAGTTGACGAAGGGCCTAGTAGGGGTAACCTTGAAGCCTTGGCTTCCCGGGTTTCCAATCGGGTAGGGGAGCGAACCCTTCACGATTCGGCATCTTCACCTTCGGCAGACTCTGGGCGTCGAGTACCTCGTCCTCCGGGATGACCTCGTTCTTGTGAAGCAGAAAGGCGGTCAGCGCGTAGACCTCGTCGGCGGTTAGCGTCCCCTCTCCATTGAGGGGCATGGCGCGATTGATGTAGTCCCATACCGTCGTCGCGTAGGGAGAACGGATCGGCAGGACTCGCCCCAATTGCCAGGGGTCGATATCTGGCTCCGCTTGTTTTTTTAGCAAGGTGGGAGCCATGCCCCCTTCCCCCGCCGCCCCGTGGCATGCCGCGCACCCTTTCTGCAGATAGACCAGCGCGCCTTCCTTGGCGGTTCCGCGCCCCGGCGGGAGTTCCTGTCCCGTAGGACTGATGGAGATATCCCAGGCACGGATTTCCTCTTCACTCGGGGTGCTTCCCACACCATAGGTGGGCGACTGCGCCAGTGCGGAGCTCCCGAGGAGCATCAGAAACGGGAGAAGCCTAAGCATTTCCATTGTGAACACTCCCATCGCTGGCGACCCTCCACGGTTGAATGGAATTGTCCCGGCCCGGCACACGGTATGAAGGATCCAGGGGCACGTCAAAGAACTCGGCGACCTGGGCTCGCGACGGTTGAACCTGGCCCAGTTCGTCGGTGCAGCGCGAAAGGAGCTCGGTCTCGTTTCCGTCCCAGTTCCAGTTGAAGCTGAATCGGGTATGGGCCATGCGATAGGCCGTCCCCCGGATCTCGGCGTCCATCCAGCGCCGGCCGCCGTCGGTGGATACCTCCACCCTGCGAATGGCGCCCCCACCGGACCAGGCCAAGCCGGTGATCTCGTAGAATCCGCGGCCGGGCAGCTGCTGGTCCCCGGAAGGAAAGGTGATGACCGATTTCGGTCCGATCTGGTAACCCAGCGCAGCGTTTTTCGGGTCCTGAGTAAGATGTCCGTAGTCGTTGTAGGTCATGTAGTACCGGTCCACTACCTTGATTCGCCTGAGATACTTCGAATTAAAGATTCCTTCGAAGCCGGGAACCAGCAGTCGCAGAGGAAAACCTTGCTGGGGACGCACCGCCTCGCCGTTCATGCCGTAGCACACCAGACAGTCGTCCATGGCCTTCGCCATGGGAATGCTCGAAGCTCCCTTCACTTCCTCCGCCCCTTCCGCAACTATCCAGGGCGCCCCGCCTTTCACGCCGGCCTCCTTGAGCAGCACAGACAGGAGCACTCCGGTCCATTCAGCGCAACTGGTCATTCCGTGCGTTTCCTGAACTGTCTTGTGCTGGGGCCTCGAACGGTTCCCCGCACACTCGATGAAATGAGGGCGGGTTACCGAAGGGAGACGCTTCAGATCCTCCATGGTGAAGGTCAGCGGACGGTCCACCATGCCGTGGATCATGAGACGATGTTCCCTGGGATCGATATCCGGAATGAAGGAGCCACGGGTGGTCCCTACAAAGTGGAGCGAGGATGGTGTGATCATCCCCACCGAATCCTGAAGCGGAGCCGCCACATGAAAAACCTTTCCAAAGCCATCGGGCGAAGGCCTACCCCCGGGCGGGTGCTGGATGCGGACGGAGGTCACGAAACGGGAGCGCTCGCCATAGGCGACCAGTTCATCGTTGCCCTTGATGAACGTTCCAGATTCTGGTGTCTGACCGAGTGCGGGCTCGACTGACCCCAAGGTCAAACCACCGGCCACCGCGGCGGCGCTTTTTAGGAATCCCCTTCGACCAGGTTGTTTTGAACCCATGGGTCTCTCCTTCTCAAATTGAGGTTACCCGGAAGTCGCTTCCCGGCAGTTGACTGTTTGGAGAGAAATATACTCCCTGGTCGGCGGTAAGTACAGGCTTTTACCGACAATCCTCATCTCACTTGACCGGGCCTCATTCAGGGTCAGACGAGCGCCGGGAGCTTCGGGGTTTTGGCCTGTCATCCGGAAGCTGAAGGAGGCGCAGTAGCCTAGAGAATTCCATCCACCGGGATCGTCTCATAGATCACTTGATCCTGCTCGCCGTCACAGCGGGCCGTGAGCCGTCGCCGCCACCGCTGGTCATCCCGAGTGGGGTGATCGCTGCGAAAATGAGCCCCCCTGCTCTCTTCCCGCAACAGGGCCATCCCAGCCATCAGGTGTAGATTGGTGAGAAGATTGTTGGTCTCCTGTTCCTGGCGGAGACCGTTCTCCAAAAAAGGTATCTGCCCCAACTCCTGCAGAGTCAGCTTCAAGGATTCACCGCACCGGATCACCCCGACCCGCTCGTCGGCCATCCGCTGAATCCGGGGTCTCAGGTCGTGGCCGGGGCGGTCGCCCTCGACCCGTGGCCAGGGATAAGTATTCAGGGGTCGGGACCGATCGGGTGTGAAAGGAGGTCCCCCTTTGGTCATGGCCTGGCCGACTCGAGCTCCAAAAACCAGACCTTCCAGCAAGGAGTTGCTGGCCAGCCGATTGGCCCCGTGAACTCCGTTGGAAGCGGTTTCCCCGGCGGCGAATAGTCCAGGCAGGGTGGTTCGGCCTTCACGATCAGCCAGAACGCCGCCCATCATGTAATGGGCCGCGGGATAGACGGGAATCAACTCCCTGCGGATGTCCAATCCGAATTTCAGGCAGGTCTCGAAGACATTCGGGAAACGCTGCTCCAGTGTGGTGGAATCGAGGAGCGTCGCATCGAGAAAGACGGTCGGACTCCCGGAGTTCCGGCACTCCGTCAGGATGGAACGTGAAACCACGTCGCGGGTGGCCAGATCTTCCTGAGGATGGTAGCGAGACATGAAGCGGTCGCCCTGGGCGTTTCTCAAACAGGCTCCTTCACCTCGAAGAGCTTCCGACAACAGAAACGGCGGGGCCCCGTCCAGGCTGAGGACAGTAGGATGAAACTGGACGAATTCCATATCGGCAAGGGACGCACCCGCATGAAGGGCGAGGGCGCAGCCGTCTCCCGTGGCGATCGAGGGATTGGTGGTGGTCGGGTAAAGGACGCCCAGCCCGCCGGTTGCAAGCAAAACAGCCCGGGCCTCCAGTTGGCGGACTTCACCGCTCGGCTCATCCAGGTACTGAACGCCGCCACAGACTCCATCTCGCACCAGGAGCCCCTGGGCGAAGGAGTGGCTGAGCAGGTGAACCGAGGGCAGATCTCTGACTGCCTGAATCAGGGCTTTCTGGATTTCGCGACCGGTGGAATCCCCCCCCGCGTGAATGATTCGATGGCGTGAATGGGCGGCCTCGCGACTGAAGGCCAGTTCCCCTGTCTGGCGGTCAAAGGCCGCCCCCCACTCGATCAGTTCCCGGATCCGGGCCGGACCCTCCTCGACCAGGATCCTGACGGTGGATTCCTGACAGAGACCGTCCCCGGCGTCCAGAGTATCCTGGACGTGAAGATCGATCTCGTCACCGGGACCCATGGCCACGGCGATTCCGCCTTGCGCGTATTCGGTGTTGGACTCCTCGGTTCGAGATTTAGTCAGGAGGAACACTTCACCGTGTGCCGCCAGTTCCAGGGCGGCACGGATGCCGGTGATGCCTGCTCCGATGATGATGAAATCTGTCGTCACGGATTTCGTCCCTTTCTCCTGAAACACTACACAGGAACATTATACCGAGCACTTGAAAGTGGGAAGGGAGCCGCTCAAGCCCGACTTTCTCACACCAGGTCGTCACGAAGCGGGAGCGCCCCGGCCGCTACACGGGCAAGCCATCTGATTACTTGGCCTGAGTTGGCTGGAGTGGGTTGGTTGGTTCGCCCCGGACTCGGCGGAAATCGCTACCTGCCAGGAACAAGCAAACGGAGGGTGCCGTCGTGCTTGTTCATGATGAAGACCTGTCCATCCGGTCCCGCACCATAGCGCAAGTCCGCACGCGTAGCCGGTGGTTTGCCCTGTTCGCGATTCTTCTCCTGGATAAGCTGGAGTAGCGTTTTTGCTTCGCCATCGTGGATGAGCAACACGCGGCGAATGGCCGCCGGTCCACCAGTCGGCAGATTATCGGCGTCGATATGGAATATTTCTCCGCTGGGCATATCGCCCCACAATACGCGGTTCGCCAGCTGCGGGATGGCGTTTCCGCGGTAAACGTGGAGACCGGTTGCGGCTGTGCTGGTGCGGCCAGTTGGAGGAGACCGTTCGACCAGGAGCGGGTCGACATGGTCGTACTCGGCGACGGGATAGGTGACGCGGGAATCACCGCGCTGGTTGGCGAGGCTTACCTCGGCGCGGCTGATAAACCCGAAGCTCCCCTCCCAGTCGTTCCAGCCTAGATTGGCGCCCGCGGTGATAAGGCTGATCTCCTCGACGATGTTCTGGCCGATGTCCGTGAAGAACATGTTGTCGTTGGCGGAATCCCAGGCAAAGCGCTGGGGATTGCGAACGCCATAGGCATAGATTTCAGCAAGAGTGGTGTCGTCGCTGTCGTTGGCGAACGGATTATCGGCAGGGATTCCGTACTGGCCGTTGGCGCTGTTGGAGCCGAGTGGATCGATGCGCAGGATTTTCCCGAAACCTGAGTTGAGATTCTGCGCCAGGCTGAGCGGATCACCCCCGCTGCCGCCGTCGGCGACCCCGACGTAAAGCAGGCCGAAATCCGCGTCGCCGGGCGACGCCAGGGGGTTGAATCCGATTTGACCGCCGTTGTGGTTGCGGAAAGGCTGCTCCAGGCGAAACAGTTCTCGGGGAGTCCCTCCATCATAGGTTGCGGCGCCGGGAGTCCGGGCGGTCCATTCCAGAAGGACCGTGTCGTGCGAGTTGTCTTCGCCGCCGGCGACGACGTCGGGCCTGGGATCGGTGTTGCTCGTGTCCGTCCAGATGTAAAACCTGCCGAACCCGGGTGTGCCGTTCTGGCCGAACTGTGGATGGAAGGCAAAGCTCTGCATGCCCCGCTCCCTTCCGGTCGATTCGACACCAACCTCCCAGTGGCCGGCGTTGACATCGAGATACCGGGTAACGGTCTGGCCGTCGTAGCTGAGGCTGTACAGCGGGCCGCGCATGTCATTGACAAACATGCGTCGCGTGCCGGGCTCATCGACCAGCAGCATTACCCGCGCCGCCTGGTCCTCCATGTCCGGGATGGACGCAAACTCGATGAAATTGACGTTGATAACGCCTTCCACTGCTGCGATCGGTGTGGGGAAAGGATCGTTCGTCGTCTGGGCCAACGCGGGATCAAGGCATGAGGCGAATGTTACCGCTACCCATAGAATCCGGAATATCTGATTGGCCCGATGGCCCATACCACCGCCACCCCGCTTCACTGTGACTTTGTAGTGGCTGATGCTCTCGCCGATCATGCTAGTTCGTGGTTAAGTCCTCTACACTCTCCGTAAAACCGACGATTAGATCGGTGACCTCCCGGGGAAATAGGCGGTAGGGAGCATGCCCCGCCAGGTTGATGTAGTGGAGTTGTGCCTTATCGACGGAGTTGCTGACCAGTTCGAAGAGTTCCATCCCCAGGCCGTGCGGCCGTGAAGTCCCTGTGGGATCATTGAAGCCCCAGATAATAACAGTCGGTATGTCCAGGCGACCTGCCTCGATGGCTGCCAGTGTTTCATCCTTGACCTTGTACAGCCACCAACCGGTGCCTGAATTGTTTGCGAGGGCCGGTCTAGCCTGCACCTTTTCCGGATTGAGCTCAATGAAACGTTTCCTGAGTGTGTCCAATCTTACGGCAACCTCCCTCACCTTTTCCCAGCCTTTTGAAGCCGTCTCATAGGAAGCCTCCACATACTCGTCGAGGACGAAATTCTTATGAAAGGTGCTGCTGCCGGTGAGCGCCCTCTGACGTATTGATTCCTTGCTTTCTATAGTGGGAGGGGTCTTTTCATAACTGGGGAGGTTGGGTGACCGGGCCGGGGGATCTCCAGGGGCCAGAGTGTTGGTGTCGAACAGGGTGAGGGTCTTGACCAGTTCAGGATGATTCACGGCAATGCTGGCCACCGGTAGAGCTCCTCTGGAGTGACCGACCAGATGGACCTGAGAAATACCCAGCGTTTCCATGAACCGGTAAAGATGCTGCACGGTGCCCTGCATCGTGTATTCCTCATCGCTGGCAGGTTTGCCGGTCAGACCCATGCCAAGTTTATCGATGGCAAAGACGTTGAAATGAGTGGCCAGGTGAGTAAAAACCGGCATCCACCCAAGGGCGCTTCCATCCATGCCGTAATGGCCGCCATGGACCAGCAACATGGCCTCTCCGCTTCCGGCTTCAAAGTAGTGGGTCCGGACGCCGTCAACATCCACGAACTTGGACTCGCCCCATGACTGGTTCCCGCTCGCTATGGCCGGGTAGGATGTGGTGGACAGTAGCAAAAGCACAGTGACGATTCCTTTTACAAAGCGTTCCAGAATAACTCTTGAAAATTTCATGGTTTTACCTCCTTAAAAATTCCAGTTGTTTTGTGGTGATTATAGTGCGAGATCCTTGTCCCGACCATCAATCTCCCCCGAATGCGCCCTTTTTCGTGATGCAGATATTGTAAATGCTAAGGCCTGAGCCCCATTGAAAGCAATTGAAAGTACCCTCTATCCTGGCCTGAGTTGACTGGAGTCGGGTGGAGGGGGTTAAAGACGATGGGAAAGGCCCCTTCGAGGCGTCCAAAGAAATGACTCGCCCTTCCGCGCCTGAGACACTAAAATAGCGAGGCATAAACTCTTAAGGAGGAAGCTCATGCCACACCAAAGGACTTATTTTTTCGCCATCCTGTGTCTGCTGTGTCTGCTGTGTCTGCTCGGGTGCGGGGATTCGGAAACGGTCGACACCCAGCAGAACCGGGTGCCGGGGACGGGGATGTTGTCGGGCCAGGTGACTGCACCCGGGGCCTTTCAAGCCGCCAAGGTGTACGCCAGGAACCTGGATAAAGACATCATCTACATGGTCTACACCGGGGGCGGCCTGTATCAGACCGTAGCCATGCTGCCGGGAAGCTACGAGGTCTGGGTGGAGAATCCGGGATTTGAATCCGATCGGCAGGACATCCAGATCGAGGAGGGATCGGTGCTGAATCTGGATTTCTCCCTCCGGGAGGCCGAGCCTCAAGCCGTGGGCCAGGGGACTATGGGGGGAGACCGGGCCCAGGGTGCGATATTGCTCTCCTATGACGAGCTGTATCCGGACAGCCCCGTGAAGTCCCTGATGGAGGAGACCTGCATCCAATGCCATGGGCAGAGCTTCATCTCTTTTTTCCAGCGGAGTACCGAGGAGTGGGACGACACGATTGGCAGCATGATGGAGAACCGGATTCCTCCCGGAGCCATAAGCGCACACCAGCGCCAGGAACTGGCCGGGTATCTGAGTACCCATTTCGGACCCGACGGCCCCAAACGCCGCCTGAAGCTGGAAGATGAAATACCGTTGGATGAGGCAGTTCTTTCCAAGGCCCAGTATGTCGAGTACCTGATCCCGGTGGATGATGCTCGCCCCCGCCGGTGGCTGCAGGAAGTCCACGTCGATTTTGACGGAAATGTCTGGTATACGGAGGACACCAAACCCCACCTTGTGGGTCGGGTGGATCCCCGCACGGGAAAGATTGATGAGTGGGAGCTGCCCGACCCGGAAGGCCACCCCCACGGCCTGACTGTGGATTCGGAGGGGTGGGTCTACTGGGCCGAACTCCGCAAGCCGTATCTGGGGCGATTGAACCCGAAAACGGGAGAGATGGAACGCTTTCCCTATGACGGCACGGGAGGAACCCTGGGAGAGTTGGGCGGACACACACCGGTCCTGGATTCCCAGGAGAACGTCTGGTTCACCCTGATCTACGGTGACGCACTGGGTAAATGGGACCGCGAGACAAAGGAGATCCAGGTCTGGCGTGTCCCTACCAAGAATTCCATGCCCTACGGTCTGGATATTGGTCCCGATGACACTCCTGCACTGGCCGAGCTTTATGGCTGCAAGGTGGCGGTTTTCGATGCCGAGACGGAGACCTTCACCGAATACCCGGCCCTGGTGGATCCGCCCTGCAGGATTCGCCGCCTGGGAATCGATTCCAAGGGTCTCCTCTGGTACGGTGTGTACAGCCAGGGGAAACTGGGGAGGATCGACTTGAAGACGGGCGAGCAGGTGGAGTTCGACATGGCCTCCCGATTCGCTGAGCCCTACAGCATCAAGGTAGATCGCCACACCGACACAATCTGGATCAGTGACGGAGGAATGGGGGGTGCCCTGGTCCGCTTTGACCAAGAGACGGAGGAGTTCATCTACTATCCGACTCCTCGCCGAAGCGATATGCCCAAGATCGACGTCAGCCGGGACGGAAACGTCTGGTACAGCACTCGCGCGATTTCCGATGGAGGCGTAGGTGTTCTGTATCCGGACAAGACCAGGATCACCTCATTGGCGGCCGTCAACAAGAAACAGAGGGAGTGACGCTCCCTCTTGTAGGACCGATTTTTCTCGAGCCCCATTGGCAAGGTCACCCGAGCTGCCCGCCGGGCACAAGAGGAATACAGCAAGGCAACGATATCCTACTGAAGAGGGTGATCTGAGTGCAGCAGCCTTTTACCTCGGGGCTATGGCGCACTACATTGGAGATGTGAGCCAGTACGGTCATGCCTACCCTGACGAGCAGCATCATAGCAACTACGAAGGATGGGTACGGAACAGGACGGAATCTTTCAACGATGGCGTTTTCGAGTCCTACATTAAACTCGATAGCCTGGTCAGGAGCAGACCCTACACAGCGGTAAAAAGGATCTCAAAGGTGACGTCTGGTGGCAACGATGACATCCTGACTGCTGAAATAATGGATGGTCTATACCAAGGAAATCCGAAGCCACAGAATTTTATCGATAGCATCGGCGAATCGCTCAATTATGGTGTAAATGAACTCGCCGATGTGCTCCACACCTTCTATCTGAATGTGGTTGAAGAGGACGAGGAGTAACTCGGTCAAGCTCTTAGTTGCTCGTAGAGCTGACGTGGCCGGGTCCGTAGATCGGCCTACCCGGCCTGGCACCCGTGTGGCTACCGTTATCGACTACAACAACACCATTCACGAGTACATGATCAATACCGGTCGGGTACTGCTTTGGATCTTCGAAGGTCGCTTGGTCATACACCGTTTCCGGGTCGAATACCACCACGTCGGCCCAATACCCTTCGCGCAGCAAGCCACGGTCGGCCAGGCGAAGAATCTGTGCGGGGAATGAGGTCATCTTGCGGATGGCATCCTCCAGGGTCAGAACCCCCTCCTCCCGGACATACTTTCTGAGCACTCGCGGATTGGTTCCGAAGCTACGGGGGTGCGGGTATCCCTGGCCGAGCACACCTTCAGTTTGCAGAGCTGCTCCGTCTGAGGCGATCGCTACCCAGGGCAGTCTCATGATCCTCTGCACATCGTCTTCGGACATATTGTGCCAGATGCCATTGGGGAAGCCGCCGTCTTCCACGATCAAATCAAAGCAAGTATCGGCTGGGTCCATATCTCCACGGATCTTGGCAATCTCTGCGATGGTCATACCGTCGAACTGCCTTAACACCGGGTTCTTGAAACCAGATCCGACGCTGCCTTCCCAGCCGCCATGCTCCTCGACGTACTGTTTGAAGACCTCATCTTGTTTGAGCTTCTCCCGTGTGGCCTTATCCTTCAGGGTCTCAACGATCTGGCCGGGTGGACCGGAGCGAGCCCAGCTCGGGAAAAGTGCCCCCCAGGGGTGCGACATCGCCGTGTAGGGATATTGGTTCGCCGTTATTTCGAGGCCGCGTCCACGGGCCGCCTCGATCAACTCAATGGCGGGCCCTACCTGACCCCAGAGATTTCTGCCTCGGATCTTGAAGTGATAGATGTGGACCGGGATCCTGGCCACCTCAGCCACTCGGATGGCCTTGCTGACCTCTTCAACCAACTGATAGCCCTCGCTACCCACATGAGTGCCATAGTAGCCGCCGGCCTCGGCCGCGATCTTGGCCATCTCGAAAAGTTCCTCGCCGTTGTCGTAGCCTCCCCCGCCGTATACGGAGGAAAGTCCGACCGCCCCCTCCCGCATCGCCTGAGCCACCAACTTCTTCATGCGCTCGAGTTCCTGGCCGGTTGCGGCTCGGTCCTCGTAGCCGACCACGGCCCGCTTGACCTGCTGGGGAGCCACGCTCGTTGCGACGTTGATGGAGATGCCTTGTCGTACAAGTCGCTTGAAATAACCTTCGACCGTTCTCCAATCAACATCCCTGAAGTTGTAGCGACGGCCGACGTTTTCACGGTAGTCGTCCCAAACAACACCCTCTAGTGGCGCAACATTCCTGCCCTCACCAATGACATCCAGGGTCACCCCCTGTCTTATCCGGCTCTGTGCGTTGCCATCGATCAGCAGCGGGATGTCAGAATGAGTATGAAGATCGATGAAGCCAGGTGAGACAGCCTTCCCGGTGGCGTCAATGGATCGAGCTCCAGCGGCCGGGGAAATCGATCCTATGCGAGCGATCCTTCCGTCCTGGATGCCAAGGTCGGCCCGATACCAGGGATTACCGCTACCATCGACGATCATGCCACCATGAATTACGATTTCGTATGTTGACTGCTGTGCTTGGAGTCCGGCCAAACCAGCCACGCTGACGAGCACACAGATAAGTAACAGCCTTCGTTTCATGTCGTATCTCCTTATGCCTCCACGACTATCTATTCTGATAGGAGTGTTTGTCCGAAATGATAAGCCCTATAGGGACTCAGGACAAATGGGAATCATCTGAATCGAGTGTGGTTGGTAAGGGGGGGCGACCCTATGACCTGCACCGTTCGTCCGGCTCCGATCCTACCTACCGGATCCTCGTCCCACCCTCCGCCTTCCACCTAGGACCTTTGCAAACCCGATCCACCGTGACCTGGAACCTTACTACGCTGCCCATGACCTGCCCCCACGAATGGTACCACCCTCTAAGTTAGAGCCGGAGTGATTTGAA
>JAPYTY010000003.1 GCA_029942065.1 Acidobacteriota bacterium
TGGTTAGCGGTCAGGAGTCAGACGAAAACACCCCACCCCCCCCTAAGCCCTCCCCAAAGGCTCACTTTGACAAATCAAGGCCCAATCGTTTAAAATGGGTTTGCTCACCGTTGAGACGCATTCTTAGGGAGGCTTCATGAACTACAAGGTCGGAGAGAAAGTTATCTATCCTAATCAGGGTGTGGGAGTGATCGAGGAGATCTGCACCAAGAAAATCGCGGGACAGCAGGAGGAATTCTACATGCTCCGGATCGTCTCCAACAACTCCACGGTGCTGATTCCAACCAGCAATGTGGAGAATGTGGGAATCCGCCGACTCTGCGGTCAGAAAGAAGTAAAAAGCCTCCTCAAAATCCTCAGGGCCGAGCTCAACGAGCATAATCCCGACTGGAAAAACCGGTACAAAGGAAATGTTGAGAGGATGAATTCAGGATCGATATTTGAAGTCGCCAAGGTTCTCAAGAATCTTTTCTTCCTGAGTTTCCAGAAAAGTCTTTCCTTTCGTGAGAAGAAGATGTTCGACCGTGCCCGTCAATTGGTGGTTTCAGAAATCGCCACGGTGCAGGACCAGAAACTGGACCAGGTTGAGAAGATGGTCGACAAGCTGCTCACCACAACCTACGAGCGGGTTCAAACTCAAGCCACGAATTAAGAGCGGCCTCGCCCGCGTTTCACGTTCCACGTTCCAGGTTTCACGTATCCGGAGTCATTGCCGGGGTATTCTGAGTTCACTTCTCCGGAGCCCTGCAGGGGCGGCATAGTATAGCCTGGGGCGTGAGCCCCAGGTTGTGTTTTTCAGCAATAAAAAGAGCCCTGTAGGGGCGATGTCAGGCCCATTGACGGTTTTTCTACATCGCCCTTACAGGGCTCCCTCGTTTACCGAACTTTCGAGCCTGGGGCTCACGCCCCAGGCTATTTCACATCACCCCTTCGGGGTTCTGGATCCCCTACCACAAAGGCACAGAGAGATGTTTCACGACAGAAACACACTGTGAAAGAAATTCGAAACCCTAATCGGACTCTGTTTCGTATTTGGGACTTCGGATTTCGGATTTTCGGGCCGAAACAGGCCCGCGATAGCGCCTACAGATCCCCTTGGCGGATCAATCGGGCCGCTTCCTTGGCGAAGTAGGTAACAATCAGGTCGGCTCCGGCACGACGGATGGCCAGCAGACTTTCCGCCATCACCCTTTCCCTTTCCAGCCACCCTCGATCAAAAGCAGCACACAGGGCCGAATACTCCCCACTCACCTGGTAAGCCGCCACCGGAACCGTGGTCAATTGACGAACCTGGAAGATCACATCCAGGTAAGGCATCGCCGGCTTGACCATGACGATATCGGCACCCTCATCCAGGTCCAGATCGACTTCCTTGAGAGCCTCGCGAGAGTTGGCAGGATCCATCTGGTAGCTCCTGCGGTCGCCAAACTGAGGTGTCGACTCGGCGGCGTCCCGAAAGGGACCATAGAACCCTGAGGCGTATTTGGCAGCGTAAGAAAGAATCGGAACGTCTTCTCTGCGCTCCTGATCAAGAGCTTCTCGAATGGCAGCCACCCGACCGTCCATCATATCGGAAGGCGCGACCAGATGGGCACCCGCCTCGGCATAAGCCACCGCGGCGAGGGCCAGCAGTTCCAGAGTCTCGTCGTTTCGGACCGTTGCCTGACCCGACCCCTCCTGGTGGTCGATAATGCCGCAGTGCCCATGGTCGGTGTACTCGCACAAGCACACATCGGCGATCAGGAGCAAATCCGGAACGTCTTTCCTGGCTTTCTCCAGCGCCTGGCAGATGACTCCATCCCGCGCATAGCCGGCAGTTCCTCTGGCATCCTTTTTATCCACCTCAGGAATCCCGAAAAGCATCACGGCGGGAACACCGAGTTCCTGAACCTGCCCGAGTTCCTCGATCAGGGTATCCTGCGAGTAACGGAACTGGCCCGGCATGGAGGAAATTTCCTCCCGAATTCCCTCTCCCTCCACCACAAAGACAGGATAGATCAGCTGGTCGACCGAAAGACGGGTTTCGCGCACCATCCTTCTCAAGATGGGATTCTCACGTAACCGACGGGGTCTAATCCTCATTTCTCACACCTCGTCGTCACGAAGGGGCGGAAGGGCCGGCCTGACAAGGCGAGCGAAGGGAAGCCCCCGCAAACGTACTTTACGGTACGTTGAGGAGGCTGACCGAGTGCAACACAGTCAGGACGGATCATTCTTCGTTCCTCAGATGAAGGCGGGCGCCGATGCAGTAGATGAGGTGTGAGGATTGAGGATTCAAGAAAGGTTTCATGGCTAAGACGGGGCAATTGGCGGTGGAGGGATTCGAACCCCCGACACAGCGGATATGAGCCGCCAGCTCTAACCAACTGAGCTACACCGCCGTTGAATCAGCAATGATAGCAAACAGGAGCCTGACTTGGGAACCTGGTGCCTCCACCACCAGGACACAAAGAAGCTTTTCACCACAAAGGCACAAAGGCACCGAGAAGATAATTTTTCCTTTTTCTTCTCTCTCCGATTACAGGCAACACGTCTGTCGGCCCCTACCCTTTGTTTCCTTTAACCTGAAACCTGAATCGTGGAACGTAAGACGCGGGCGAGCGATCCGGGTTGCCCCTCATTCCTTGAGTATCGGAAGAACCAGGGGGTCGAGGCAGTTGAAATCCAGAGTCTTCATCTCCTCCACGGCCTCCTGCATGGACGAGAACCGGGTGGGCTCAACCGTGATGACAAAAGGAAAATTCGAGCGATCTGACCAGCTCTCCTGAAGGACCAGATCGATGTTGATTTTCCGCTGGGCCAGTATCCGGGTCAGAGTGGCAATGATGCCAGGTCGGTCCTTGACGAAAAACCGGAGGTAGAAGGGGTAAGTTTCCTCCTTTTCACCGCCCATGACAAAATCCAGGTCCCCGATCCGGAAGGCCGTTTCTCCTGAAGAGAGCAGCGTACTGGCCGCTCCTTTTCCCTGCTGAGCAGCACGCAGGACATCCGCCAGGACCGAAACCGCTGTGGGGCCTTCTCCCGCACCGCTTCCACTCAACAGAACCGGACCCACTGTGGCTCCCATGACCTCAACGGCATTGAGGACCCCGGCAATCCTGGACAGCAGAAGGCTGTTGTCCACCAAAAAAGGACCTACCCGCAGGCACAGCTGATCATCCCGTGCCGTCGCCACACCCAGAAGCTTGATGGTGGAATCAATCCTCTCGGCGTACACAAAATCGACTGCGTTCACTTCTTCGATGCCCTTTGTGGGAATCTTCTCCGGATCGATGGCAGCATGAAAACAAAGGGTGCTCAGGATAGCCAGCTTGTCACGGGCGTCTCCTCCGGAGACATCCAGCGTCGGGTCGCTCTCGGCATAACCGAGAGATTGAGCCTCGGCAAGGGCATCCTTATATTCAGTCTGCCCGCTGGCCATGGCCGAAAGAATGAAGTTGCAGGTTCCGTTCAGGATCCCTCGTACCCCCAGCACCTGATCCGATGAAAGAGAATGGTTGATCACTTGAATAATGGGAATGCCTCCCGCCACCGAGGCCTCGAACCCTAGATAAGAATCGGCTTCAGCCGCCAGATTCAGGTAGTCGGTGCCGTAAAGAGCCATCAAAGCCTTATTGGCCGTGACCACACTTTTGCGGGCCCCCAGGGCCGAACGAATGATCTGATCAGCTGGATCCACTCCGCCAATCAGCTCGACCACCAAATCCGAAGGAGCCGCAAGGAACTCGTCCAGTGAATCGGTGAATCTCACTTCCGATGCAATCCATGAGGTGTCCTTTTTCCGGTAGCTTCGATCCAGGATCATCTCCAGTTCCAGATCGATCCCGAATCTCTCGCGATAGCGAGGGGCCTCCCTCTCGAGGAGCCGCACCACACCCCGCCCGACTGTGCCCAGCCCGGCCAGAGACACCCGAATTTTACCGTTCTTCGTCATCGCTCCTTCCTTCTTTTTACTGATTCGGCTGAAAAAGTATAACGCACCATCCAGCCGGTCGTCCGGATCCTTGTCGGATTTCGGGCAGCCATGCAACTTTTAGAAGGTTTTCTTCGTCTTGACCCTGGTATGATGCATCAGAATTAAACGATAACCTAAGCACAGAACCGATTAGCCCTGATTCAGTTCATGGAAACTCTGTTCACATTCTTTTTTAAATATGAACCCTTCTATTTTCGTAGAGGCGAGTTCACCTTCCAGTGGAGTCTGGATGCCTGGCTGACGGTCTTGATTTTGCTGGCGCTGGCGGCCTTCCTTTTTCTCGTTTACCGCCGCACTTTTCTTTATTCCCAGGGTCCTACCGGCTGGACCCTCCTGGGACTGCGTGCTGGCTTCTTTCTTTTGCTGTTTCTCCTGGCCATGAGGCCGAGTCTGGTCCTTTCCAGGTTGGTTCCCAAGGAGAACCTGCTGGCCGTGCTGGTCGACAACTCGCGAAGCATGGGCATCCCCACTGAAACCCTGCAATCCCGCGGCCTTCCCGTCCAGAAACTGGTCGAAAAGGAATCAGATTTCCTGCAAGCACTGGATGAACGATTCTATCTTCGTCTTTTTCGCTTTGACTCCAGAGCCACCCGGCCCGACGGCCCCCTGGAGTTGGATTGGCTGGGAGATCAAACCAATATCGTCTCCGGACTGGAAGGCGTCCTGGCCGATACCAAGAACCTGCCGCTAGCCGGGATCCTGCTTTTCTCAGACGGTTCTGACAACAGTTTTCGCAACTTCCAGGAGGTTCTGGCCGAGTTGAAGACCCGCCAGATTCCGGTTCACACCATTGGTGTGGGACCGGAAGCGCTGAGCAGGGACGTCGAAATGACCCAGGTCAGTGCTCCTCGCGTCTCCATTCCCGAGACCATTTTGGAGGTTCGGATCACCCTTCGTCACCGCGGGTTCGGGGGCAGCCGAGGACGCCTGGAAGTGCGTGAAGGCAGTTCACTGGTCGAAACCAAGGAAGTTTACTTCCCCCGCGACTCCAACACCCTCACCACGACGGTCAAGATCGTACCTAAATCGGCCGGCATCAAAAGCTACCAGTTTTCCCTCCAACCGCTGGAAGGTGAAGAGATCCAGGAAAACAACTCTCGCACCACCATCGTTCAGGTCCGCGACCTGCCGGCTCGGATCCTCTACGTCGAAGGTCACCCACGCTGGGAGTATAAGTTCCTACGACGGTCCCTGGTCGAAGACACCCATCTTCGTCTGGTCACCCTCCTGCGGACTGCACTCAACAAGTTCTACCGTCAGGGAATCGAGGAGGAAACCACTCTGGCGACCGGCTTCCCCTCGGAGCGGGACGAACTCTTCGACTACCAGGGCATCCTTTTTGGCAGTGTTGAATCCTCGTTTTTCACCTATCAGCAAATGGAAATGGTCCGTGATTTCGTGGGACAGCGGGGAGGTGGATTTTTGATGCTGGGAGGCAGTAGCGCCTTTGCCTCTGGTCAATATCAAAACACGCCGATTGAAGAGATTCTCCCGGTCTGGCTCTATGGAGACGAAGAAGAAGGCGATCGAGACCGGTCGCTTTACATCCAGGGAGAAAGCAAGCTTCAACTCACCGATCAAGGTCTAGGACACCCCGCTTTCCAGCTCTCTGCTGACAATGAAAAAAATACATCGCAGTGGGATTCCATCCCGGTGCTGCGAGACTGGAATGTGGTCCGGGGCATCAAATCAGGGGCCACCGTCCTGGCCAGGCTGGACCCCTCCCTGGGAGTCAACCCCGACCGGAACAACCTTCCCCTTTTCGTTTTTCAACGCTACGGCCGCGGTCACACCCTGGCCATGCTCACGGGAAGCAGCTGGCAGTGGCAAATGCTCCGGGACCAGGAGGACCAGACCCATGAGACCTTCTGGAGGCAAGTCCTGAGATGGCTGGTCAGCTCGGCCAAGGATCCCATCACCGTTGAAACCGAACGTGAGGTCTATTCGCAAAACGAAAAGGTCCAGCTTCGGGCCGAGGTCAACGACAAGGCCTTCAACCGCATCAACGACGCCCAGGTTGAGGCCTCCATCACTTCTCCGGAAGGTGACATCACAACCCTGCCGCTCCAATGGGATGCGCGCGAAGACGGGGTATATCGAGCCGAGTGGACACCCCATGAAGATGGGTTCCATACGGTTGAGGTGACGGCCCAGGCCCAGGGCCTGGAAGCCACCAGTACCACCCCGGCCAGTACTTCGTTTTTGACCTCAACCGGCTCCCGCGAGTATTTCGATGCATTCCAGAAAAGGGATGTCCTAGAAAAGCTGGCCCTGGAAACGGGGGGAAACTACTACACCATCTCTGATGCCGACAGACTTCCCGAAGAGATCCTCTACACCCAATCCCAGACATCGGTGATCGAGGTCCTCGATCTGTGGGATATGCCCTTCAATCTGTTCTTGATGACGGCACTTCTTTTTGCAGAGTGGATCCTTCGAAAGAGACAAGGGGTTATTTAGAACGCTGAGCTGACGCTCAGCGTTAGAGAACAAGAAAAGCGCGGTGACGCGCGCGGAGAATAAAGAGAATCTAAGATATCGGGACGCGAAAACGTTAGCTGGGGTACTAAGACAGCATGAGACAGTATGCTCGAATTCGGGAAATTGATGCAAACCCGCTGGTCAAGGGGCTGCTCGTTTTCTCGTTTCTTCTCCTGTTCTCTTCCCCTGCGGCCGCCCAGGCCGCCGAGACCCGTGTCTGCCTGGTCATCACCGGCCTGGGCGGATTGCCGGAATACGAGGAAAATTTCCTGGACTGGGGCGGTGAAACCCAGACCATCTTCCAGGACCAGCTGGGCAGCAAGGTCTATTATCTGGATGGTCGAATCCAAAAAAAAACAGACATTCTGGACACCTTCAAAACCATCTCTTCATCCGCCTCCCTGGATGAGGTCTGGATCTTCCTGATCGGGCATGCCAGCTATGACAATGGACATTATAAATTCAATATCTCAGGGCCTGATCTGACTGACGATGAGATCAAAACATTCCTGGATTCCCTGGGCGACACCCGAGTTTTCTTGATCGCCGCCACCAGCACCAGCGGCGTCCTGGCCTCCCAGTTGACCCGGACCAACCGCGTTATCGTCACCGCCACCAGAAGTCAGACCGAAAATCAACCGCCTTTGTTCATGTCGTTTTTCCTGGAAGCCGTCGCTTCTACCGCCGCGGACACCGACAAGAGCGGGCGCGTTTCCTTGCTGGAAGCCTATCTTTTCAGCCAGCAAAAGGTGGCAGACTGGTTTGAAGAGAAAGGTCGAATCCTGACCGAACATCCGCTTTTGGAGGACAACGGCCGAACTCGTCTGGGAGACAAGGAGGATCCCCTCCAGCAGAATCCCGGTACCCGGGCCAGTCTGCTGGCCTCGATGGCCTATCTTTCTCCACCCCTTGAACGAATCTACACTTCCCGACGGGCTGAGGAGCTGGCCGGCGAACGGGTTGGGATCGAACGAGAGATTGAAGATCTGAAATTTCGTAAATCCCAGCTTCCAGAAAGCCAATACTACAGCCAGCTGGAGGCACTTCTGGTCAAGCTGGCCACCCTGATGGAAGGAATAGAGGAGGCGGAAGAAGCACCGTGAAGCGGCTCCTGTTGTTCTTGACGATCGTTTTTCCCGCCCTGGGTTTTGCCCAGGAGAACCCGCCCGATCGTGCATCGGACACATTCCTTCTGGAGGTTCAGCAGTTGATGCAGGAGGGACGCTACGAAAGGGCGGAACAACGCCTTCAGAACGCGCCCGTTGACGATCCTTTTGCCTTGCGGATGCTGCTGGAGCTGGCCCAGCGGCAAGGCCGGGAAGATGAAACCAGCTCTTATGCCCGCCGGCTGCTTGCCCTGTACCAATCCAGACAGCTTCAGGGCTCCGAGGAAATCGCTCAGGCGGCATACGGTTCCTGGCAACTGGACCAGTTTCAGGATTCCAACCAGGTTTTCATCGAGGCCCAGCAAACCCCACCCACCACGGTTTCCATGTTCGTCGACTGGGGCCACCTGTACCTCACCAAGTACAACGCTGCCGAGGCCGAGACCATCTTCCGAGAAGGCATCACGGCAGGCCGGCCGCCTTCGGGCTACTACCGGTGGGGCGTGGATGCCGCCTACGTGGGTATGGCTCAAGCTCTTGACGCGCAGTTCAAGCCGGGCGTCGAGGAAGCGCTGGACAAGGCGCTGGAATTAAACCCCGACAATCTGGATGCTCGTGTCTTCAAGGCTGTGCTGGCGCTCAAAAAGAGTCGGTGGAAAGAAGCCGACGATGGTCTGGAGGAGGGGCTGGTACTCAATCCTCGCTATCTTCCCCTGCTGGAGGTCCGGTGTGCTTCCCACTTCCTTCAGGAACAGACCCGTGCCTTTGAAACGACCCGTGACCAGATTCTGGAGATCAGTCCCAGCAACGGTGACCTTTTTGAAAGACTGGGGGATCTGGCCGCTTCCCAGAGACGCTTTGATCAGGCCATCGAGTTCTTGCGTCAGGCGTTGGAACTCGATCCTCGACTGGACTCGGCCCGGGCTTCCCTGGGGATCAATCTGCTGAGAATGGGCCACGAAGAGGAGGGCACCCAGGTTCTGGAAACGGCCTACTCCAGGGACCCTTTTAACATTTGGACGGTCAACACCCTGCGCCTGCTGGACAGCTTCGATCAATTCGTCCAGTTCGAAACGCCTCATCTTAACGTCAAGCTTCATCAAAGCGAATCGGCTGCCCTGAGACCCTACGCGGAAGAACTGGCGGAACGATCTTTGAAAACCCTCCAGCAGAAATACAATCACCAGATTTCCGGCAAGTACGTCTTTGAAATGTACCCCGACCATGCCGACTTTGCGGTTCGGACGCTCGGGCTTCCCGGTCTCGGGGCCCTGGGTGCCACTTTTGGAAGAATCGTGGCCATGGATTCGCCTTCCGCTCGTCCCAGGGGAGAGTTTCACTGGGGCTCAACCCTGTGGCACGAGATGGCCCACGTGGTGACGTTGTCATTGAGCAAGGACAAGGTTCCACGGTGGTTCACCGAAGGGATTTCGATGATGGAGGAACGCCAGGCAGGGGCCGGATGGGGAGATGCCTTGAACGTTGGCTTTGTCAGGGCCTACCAGAACGATGCCCTGCTTCCGCTTGCCGATCTAAACTCGGGCTTCGAACAGCCGAAGAACCCCCAGCAGCTGACCCTGAGCTACTTCCAGGCAGGTTGGGTCTGTGAGTTTCTGGCTCTTCAATATGGGTTCGACAAGATCACAGCCATGCTGGTGGCCTTCGGGGAGGAGGCCACCACCGAGGAGGTCTTCCAGCAGGTTCTGGGAGCTTCCATCGAAGAAGTGGACCAGCAGTTCCGTGAAGAGCTGGATGCAACCCTCCAACCTTTGACCCAGTACCTGAAGGAACTCTCCGGTTCGCCGCTGGAGGGCGTCCTCGGCGGAGAACTCCACCCCACCCCGGAGGACAGCCAGCCGGATCTGGCCGCCCTGGAAAGAGCGTGGCTGGGCAATCCCGACAATCACTTCTTGACCCTGCAACTGGGAACCACGCTCAAGACCCTGGGTCGTCTCGAGGAAGCGCTCCCCTATCTTGAGAAAGCCCTCGAGCTGTTCCCTACCCATGCGGATCTAGCCAGTCCCTATGCCCTTCTTTCTGAAATCCATGAGGAATTGGGTCAAGGGGATGCGGCCCTTGAAATGAGGCGACGCTGGTGGCAGGCTCGCCCCATGTACATAGAGAACGCCCACAAACTGGCGGACCTGCTCTCCAGCCGGGAGCGACACGACGAAGCGGCCCAGGTTCTGGAAGAAGTGATGTACCTGGATCCGTTTCAGGCGGAAACCCATGAGCGGTTGGGGGATATCTATTTCGAAACCGATCATTTCGATAAAGCGGTCCGTGAATCGGAAGTCTTTTTGAGCCTGGCCTCTGTTGATTTAGCCACCGCTCACTATAAATTGGCCCGGGCGCTCTTGCAGGCTGGCAATGCGGAGACTTCTCGAACCCATGTTCTTCTCTCACTGGAAATTGCACCCAGCTACCAGGAGGCCCAGAAGCTTTTACTCCAGCTGGTTCGAAGATGAGACAGGTGCTGTTTCTTAGTTTAGCCTTTTTGACTCTCTGGAGTACCTCGGTTTCCCTGCTGAGCCTCGATAAACCACCTCCCGAGGCAGACCCCAACGATCCGAACCTGTTCCAGTTCGTGCGCGTCCGCTACAACGGATACGTGAACTTTCTCGGTTCGCAACGATGGGGCCCCCCGCCCTGGGCCCATGACTATCCTCGGGCCGAACGCAACCTGCTGCAGATTTTGCAGGAAATCACCTCCCTGGAAACCACTTCTGACTCCTATCTGGTTCTGGATCTGGACGACCCGGAGATCATGAACTACCCCTTTCTCTATGTGAGCGAGCCCGGCTACTGGAACATCACGGAGGAGGAAGCCGCCAATTTGCGCCAGTATCTACTGAGGGGAGGTTTTGTCGTTTTTGATGATTTTCGCGGAGAAGGCGAGTTGAAGAACCTCACCGATGCCATGAAGAAGGTCTTCCCCGAATCCAGCTTCCAGCTTTTGACGGCTGATCAGCCCATCTTCCACTGCTTTTACGATATCGACAATCTGGATATGATACCGCCTTATGATGTCCCCGGACCGCCCCAGTTTTACGGCTTGTTCGACGCCTACAACCGCCTGGTGGCCGTGGCCAATTACAACAATGACATTGGAGACTACTGGGAGTGGGCGGATGATTCCCTGACCCCTATTGATCTGTCCAACGAAGCCTTCAAATTTGGGGTCAATTACGTTATTTATGGAACGACGCATTGAACGCCCTCTGGGCGTAGAGAAAAAGAGCAGCGCGCTTACGCGCGCAGAGAAAAAAGAGAACGCGCTTCGCGCCCGGTTCTCCATGCCGAGCCTCAGCGAGGCATTTCTCCACGTGGAGCCTGAGCGACACGTTTCTCTGCCGAGCGCAAGCGAGGCGTTCTCCAGGTTGGACGGCAGCAGAATTCGACGAAAAAAGAGTTCAAAAATAGAACAGTAGAGCCATAGAGGAGACGACAATGGAAGACGTTACTCAAGCTGAAGAGCCCGGGATACAGAAGTCGGTCGAAGCCATGCTGGATTCGCAAAAGCGAATCCTCGAGGAACTGCGAAAGGTAATCGTTGGTCAGGACGAGGTGATCGAGCAGGTTCTGATTTCGCTGTACGTGGGAGGCCATTGCCTGATCACGGGATTTCCGGGACTGGCAAAAACCCTTCTGGTCAGGAGCATTTCCCAAACCCTGGGACTGCGCTTCAAACGGATTCAGTTCACTCCCGATCTCATGCCCACCGACATCACCGGAACCGAGATCATCGAGGAAGATCCTGCCACGGGCCGCCGCAAACTGGAGTTTGTGAAGGGTCCTATTTTTGCCAATGTCATCCTGGCGGATGAGATCAACCGGACCCCGCCCAAGACCCAGGCGGCCTTGCTGGAAGCCATGCAGGAAAGGGAGGTAACGGCAAGGGGCATCACCTACCAACTGGATCCGCCGTTCTTCGTTCTCGCCACCCAGAACCCGATTGAACTGGAGGGAACCTACCCCCTGCCGGAGGCCCAGCTGGATCGCTTCATGTTCAACATTGTGATCGACTACCTGCCTGCGGACCAGGAGGTCCAGGTGGTCCAGCAGACCACCGGAGAAGTCCCGAAGACGATCGAACAGGTGGTCTCGGGTGAGGAAATCCTGAGCTTTCAGGGGCTGGTCAAAAAAATCCCCGCCAATGAAGAGGTCCTGAATTATGCCGTTCGACTCACGGGGGCCTCCCGCCCCGGAAACGACTCCGCGCCTGATTTTATCGGGGATTGGATCCGCTATGGCGCCTCTCTGAGAGCCTCCCAGTTCATGGTACTGGGAGGAAAGGTCCGAGCCCTGCTGCAGGGACGCCTGACCGTGTCAATAGAGGATATTCGAGCGCTGGCCAAACCGGTGCTTCGCCACCGTATCCTGACCAACTTCCATGCCGAGTCCGAGGGGGTCACAACCGACCAGGTCATCGAAAAACTGCTGGAGTCCATCTCGGCTCCCGAATCCGGGCTTTAGTCTTTATGAGAGCTTCCGCTTCCAACCGTTTCATCGATCCCCAGGTCCTGTCTCGCATCCGGGATCTTGAACTGGTTGCCAAAACCGTGGTGGAAGGTTTTCTCACCGGATTGCATCATTCCCCTTACCACGGCTTCAGTCTGGACTTCGTGGAATACCGGGAGTACGCACCCGGCGATGATCTTCGGCGGGTGGACTGGAACGTTTTTGGAAGAACCGACCGCTACTATATGAAGAAGTACGAAGGGGACACCAACACTCAGCTCCACATCCTGCTGGATGTGAGCCGGAGCATGGGTTTCAGCAGCCACCAGGTTTCCAAGCTCGACTATGCTCGCTTTCTGGCAGCCTCCCTGGCCTACCTGGCGATGCGGCAAAAGGATGCCGCCGGAATCATGTCCTTCAATGTCGACATGGTCAGCCACGTTCCTCCCCGCACCCAGCAAGGTCATTTCTTCACTCTCCTGAAACATCTGGAAACCCTGGAAATGGTAGGGAAAACGGACATCCTGGGAGCCATTGAGAAGATTACTCATCTGGTCCGCAGAAGAGCCCTGGTGGTCTTGATCAGCGATTTCTATCAGGACATCGACAAGATTGCCAAGGCCCTGCGCTTTTTCCACTTTCGGGGAAACGATGTGATCCTGTTTCACATTCTGGATCCGGCTGAACTGGAGATGCCTTTCTCAGGTATTTCAACGCTGGAGGATATGGAAACCCAGGAATCCCTCCCCTATTCTCCGGAGCACTCACGCAGTGAGTACCTCAACCTTCTTGAAGGACATATCGAGGGGCTGAAAAAGGAGTGCCGGAGCATCCACATCGATTATGAAATGCTGAACACCGAAAAAGCCCTGGACCAGGCACTGCACCGCTATCTGTCGGTGAGGGAGAAAAGATATTGAACCCTGAGCTAGCGCTCAGGGTAGAGAAGGGGAGAAGAAGAGAAGCGCGCTAACGCGCGCCGAGAAAGGGAGAAGCTTCTCCACGTGGAGCGCAGCGACACGTTTATCCACGCGGAACGAAGTGACGCGTTTATCCACGCCGAGCGTAGGCGAGGCGTTTCTCCGAGCGAAGCGAGAAATTATGACCTTTTTAGCACCACTATTCCTGCTGGCTACCGTTGCAATTGGAGTCCCCATCTATCTGCACCTGGTCCAGCGGGAAAAAATCAAACGCACCCCGTTCGCTTCCCTGATGTTCGTGGGGAAAATCCCCATCAAGGAACTACACAAGCGGCGGTTGACTCACCTCTTGTTACTTTTTTTGCGCTGCCTCGGCCTGATTCTCCTGGTCACGGCCTTTGGCCGGCCCGTGATCACGGCCTTGTGGCTCAACCAGGTCAATCCGCTGGCCGCCACCTCGGTGGTCATCCTGATCGACCACTCCATGAGCATGTCTCCCGAACCGGTCTGGGAACTGGCCCTCGAGGCCGCCGAAAAAAAAATCGATTCTCTGGATCAGGCCGACGAGGCACTGATTGTGCAGTTCGGTGAAACAGCCGAAGCTCTTTCCGGGTGGGATGACTCTCCGGACCGGTTGAGACAGGCTCTTCGCCAGCGAGCCGCGCCTTCCTGGGAGTCCACCTCCTACATCGAAGCCCTCAGGATCGCGGTGGATCAACTGGAGGATGCCCGAAACAGCCGAAAACAGATCTACCTGATCACCGATTTACAGAGTGCGGGGATGGCGGCTGCCGGGGGCTGGCGAGTCCCGCCCGAGGTTGTGGTTGAAATCGAAACCATCCCCGGGGAACCAACCAACCTCTTCGTAGAGGAAGTCCGTGTGGAACGCGATGTCTTTACCGACCAGTACCCACACACCATCCTGGCTCGAGTCAGAAGCGACTCCGAACAACCCGTGGAAGGCGAAGCCCAGCTCTTTTTAGAAGGGCAGCTCATCAATCGAGCGGAGTTCAAAACAAGCACCGAAGGCACCGTCAACCTGACCTTTAAACCCTTTGAGCTGGAAGAGGGAATTTCTCGCGGAAAGATCGTGCTGGAACCTTCCGATGCCCTGACCGATGACAACGTTTTTTACTTCGTGGTGGAACGACAACAACCCCGTCAGATCAGGGTCCTCCAGGAAGGCAACGCCTCTTCCTCCTTCTATCTGGAAAATGCCCTGACCTCAGGAGAAAACCTGCCCTTCAAAGTTGAGGTCTCCGCCCAGCTGCCCTCCGGCACCCTCGACCCTGCAGTGACACCTCTGGTGATCATCAACGATCTCGCCCGCCCACCCCGAGCCTCCGGTTTTGAAACCTACCTGGAGGCAGGCGGAGGTCTGGTAGTGATCCTCAGCAATAACGTTCAAGCTGGGAACTACAACCGGGAATGGGAAGACCTGTTGCCGGTGGAGCTCCTGGAACGCAACTTCGTTCGGCAACAGGACAAGCCCTTCACTTCCATCACCGAAGTGAACTGGGATCATCCCATTTTTTTCATCTTCCAGGATCTTCACAAGGCGGCGGTCGCCAGCACCCAGTTTTACGGCTACTGGCGGATGTCTCCCCGAGAGAATGCCACCGTCCTGGCTCGCTTTGACGAAGGGGATCCTGCCCTGATCGAAAGGGCGGTGGGAAAGGGGAAGGTGATCGTCTTTGCCTCCTCGCTTGATCCGGTCTGGACGGATTTTCCCTTGCGAAGTGCCTACGTTCCCTTCTGGTATCGCCTCGCCCAGTACACCGCCAGCTGGCAAAGCACTCCCGCAGCTCTGCGCATCAATCGCGTCTTGCCGGTAGAAGCCCCCGCCGGGGAAGGGGCGGGCGGATCCGGGTCCTGGAACGTGATTGATCCGAAAGGTCAGCGGGTACTCGGTCTGGACCAGGACAACCCGGACTTCATTCAGTTGAAAATGCCGGGCTACTATGAGGTTCGAAGCAACAAGAAGACCGACTGGGTGGCCGTGAATACTCCGCCGGAGGAGTCTGATCTTTCACCCGTTTCACTGGAGGAGTTTCAGGCGGTGTTCGTGCCCCTTGAAGGTCGTGCTGAGCAGTCGAGCCTGGAAGCATCGGTCCTGGAGAGGGACCGCCAACAGTCGCTTTGGTGGCTCCTGCTGGTGGTTGCTTCTCTTGTGTTCCTGACCGAATGGTGGGTTGCCAATCGGTCTCCCAGACCGGGAATGCTGCAGGAAAACACAGGTTTGTGACAGATAGCGGGCTCATAGTATGATGGGAGAAATCATGAGTTTCAAAATCACATCCACAATCCGAAACGTCAGACGAAAACTTCAGCTGGAGCGCATCGCCAAGGGCCTGGCCATCCTGATCGTCTTCCTCTTGCTAGGGTCTTTCCTTTCAACCTGGTTTCTGTCCCAGAACAACTTCTCGGACGCCTCCATATGGTGGCTTCGCATTGTCGGGATCCTGGCCTCCCTGGGTATCTGTGTTTTTTACATCTTCCGTCCACTGTGGAGTCCTCCCTCGAAAAGACAGGTGGCTCGCTTCATGGAAGAGCGCTACCCACAGTTCCAGGAGCGGGTTTCCACCGCGGTTGAGCTGGAGGAAAACCGCACCCTGATCCCGGCTGAGCTTCAAAAAATGATCGACAGCGATGCCAGAAGGCAGCTGAAAAAAGTCTCTCAGCCTCGCTTTTATTATCCCCACCGGAGCCTCACCTCACTGGTGGCCCTGGTGCTTTCTCTGGCGGTCTTCGGCCTTTTGTTTCTGGCGGGTCCGGACGTCTATCCCTACAGCCTCGACAAACTTCTGGGCCTGTTCGACGACTCGAAACCCCCGCTCTACTCCATCGACGTCACTCCCGGAAATGTTACGATCGGAAAGCGTGCGGACCAGGAAATTCGGGCCTCCCTGCAGGGTTTTGATTCCGACAGGGTGCAGCTGGTGGTGCGCTACGAGAATCAACCTCTGTGGGAAGAAACCACCATGCGTCCCGATCCCAGGGGAGATGAGTTTGTCTTCGTCTTCTTCGACATCCGGGATCCCATCGAGTATTACGTCTCCGCCGATGGAATCCAGTCGGAGCTTTTCAGGATTGAGGTCTCCGAGATTCCACGGGTCGAGGAGCTCAGCATCGTCCTCCGCTTTCCAGGCTACACAGGGCTCTCTGATGTGACCCTGGATGACGGAGACATTCGCGCACTGGTCGGAACCGAGGCCGCCATCACCATCAAGACCGATCAGCCGGTTCAAGGCGGCCATATCAAGCTGGAAAACGGCCCCGAGGTGCTGCTCGAAAGCGTCGGACCTCGGGAACTCACCGGAATGCTCAAGATCTCGGTGGATGACTATTACCGGTTCCACCTCGAGGATCAGGAGGATTTCTGGAATCCGGCCTCCGATGAATACTTCATTGAAGCCCTGGAAGACCAACCTCCCATCATCAGCTTCAGCCGGCCCGGCCGGGACCGAAAAGTCAGCAACATTGAAGAAGTGTTCGCGGAAATCAAGGTCGAGGACGACTACGGAGTGAACCAGCTGGCCTTGCGCTTCTCCCTGAATGGAGAACCGGATCAGGAAGCGGCCCTGGACTATCCCCGCGGTTCCAGTTCCTTTTCCACACCTCACACCTTCTACCTGGAAGAGTTTGACCTCCAGCCCGGAGATTTTGTGTCCTACTGGGCGGAGGCCCGAGATGCGGTCGCCACCGGGACCACCGATATTTACTTTCTGGAAGTGCAGCCCTTTGACCGCGAATACTACCAGTCCCAGCAGGGAGGGATGCCGGGCGGAGGCGGAGCCGGGAATGACATGATGCTGGCCCGAAGGCAAAAGGACATCATTGCCGCCACCTTCAAGCTGGAACGGGACAAGGAACGTCAGGCCCAGGCGGAACGTGAGGAGAACAGCCAGACCCTGGCCCTGGTCCAGCAGCGGCTGCAGGACGAAGCGCAGACCATCGTCGATCGCATGGACCGGCGTGCCGGAGCGGTTCAGGATCCGCGCTTCAAGGAGATGACCAAGCACCTGCAGCAGGCCATCACCCACATGGAACCGGCTCATCTTTTCTTGAATGAGCTGAAGACTCAGGAAGCCCTTCCCGAGGAACAAAAAGCCTTCCAGCAGCTGCTTCGTGCCGAAGCGCTTTTCAATGAGATTCAGGTCTCCTTCGGCCAGAATCAGGGCGGAGGTGGCGCCTCGGCCGAGGATCTGGCCGATCTGGTGGATCTGGAAATGGATCGCACCAAGAATCAGTACGAGACGCTGCAGCAGAATCGCGAGTTCAACAGTGAACAGAGCCTGGATGAGGCCCTGGAAAAGTTAAAGGAGCTGGCCAAACGCCAGGAGCAGATGGTGGAGCGCCATCGCCGGGAGGCCATGCAGGGAAGCTCGGGCTCCTCCAACATGTCTCAGCAGGAGTTAATCGATGAAGCCGAGCGGGTGGCACGCGAGCTGGAACGTCTTTCCCGCCAGAAGCAGGACCCGGAGCTTCAGAATATCAGCCGCAGTCTTCGCCAGGCGGTTCGCGACATGCGTCGAGCTCAATCCAGCGGCCAGGACAGCCAGGAGGCACAAATGCGTGCTCAACAGGCCCTCGAAAGGCTGCGGGAGGCACAATCGGGCCTGGGTCAGCAGCGCCAGCAGCAGGTGATGAAGGATCTCCAGCAGCTCAAAGAGCAGTCCCAGAACCTGGTCCAGGAGCAGAAGGACGTTCTCGAAAAAATGGATCAACTCGGTCCCAACGCGACCGAAGGGAGACTGACTCCCGAATTAGTGCAGAAATTTCGAGACATCCTGGGTCAAAAGACCGACTTGCAGGAAGATCTGCACAAACTGGAAGGACAACTCCATCAGAGTGCCCGTCAGATGGAGTCTCGACAGGAACAGGCTTCCCGCAAATTGAAACAGGCGGCTCTGGAAATCCGAGATCAACGCATACCCGAGAAGATGATGGACGGATCCGATCTTCTGGCTCGCCGCTGGGTGGACATGGCCGAGGAGCGCGAAGAAGGAGTCCTGGGAAACCTGGAAGAGCTGGCCGAGAAGATCGGAGAGGCGGAGCAAGCCCTGGGGCCGGGCAATGAACCCTCCCCTCAGGAAAAACTTCAGCAGGCACTCAATCAGGTGGGGTCACTGGTGGAGAACCTGGAATCACTGGAGAATCGTGCCTCCGGTCAGCAGCAGGAAGGACAGCAGCCTGGACAGCAAGGAGATTCGCAGGATCAGGATCAGCAGGGCCAGTCTGACCAGCAAGGCAGCCCCCAGGATTCCCAGCAGGCACAACAGGGCAACGGCCGGCAGTCGGATCAATCCGACCAGCAAGGTCAGCAGCAAGGCGATCCCCAGCAGGCGGAAACGGGAGGCATGGCCCGCCAGGCCGGGCCCGGTTCCAACAGCCGGGGCATCGATCCCCGACAACTGGGCCGAGAATGGCGTGAGCGCCTTTCCGATGCCACCGAGCTGCAGAATCTTCTGGAAGGCACCTCCGATCTGGGCCGAGACGTGGCCGGTCTGATCCGCCGGATGCGCCGACTGGATGCGGAGCGCATCTTTTCCGACGCCGAAGAACTGGCCCTCCTCAAAGGCCAGGTGATCGACGGCTTCCGGCAGCTGGAACTGGAGATCAACCGCTCGCTCGAAGAAGGAGACGGACAGTTCCTGCGCCTGGTGGACACCGACGAGATTCCCCCGGAATTCCGTGAACGGGTCGAGGAGTACTACCGAAACCTGGCCAATCGAGAAGCACCGTAGGGGTTCTCACCTCCAAGACGCAGAGAAGCCGCCTTTATCTGAGCGAAGCGTAGGAAGCCGCTCATAGAGCGGCCGCTACAAAATCGTGCCCACTGACCAAAGGGCACACGTTTGGACAATGCTCCCCCACGCGTCTCCTTCCCTCCCCTTTCCATGGTCTGATTCAGCTGGATTGAGCTATACTGCTTCCTTCTGTGCCGGAGTGGCGGAATTGGCAGACGCACCAGACTCAAAATCTGGCGAGGGGTGACTCTCGTGGGGGTTCGACTCCCCCCTCCGGCACCATTGGATGGCCCCTTGTTCTTTTCAACAAATGGGCAAGGGTCAAGCGGCAAATCCGACCAGACGACCGGCAGTCAGTCTAGTCCTGGATTTTCACCAGGCCCACACGGTTCGAGCTGGTCTGGTGAATCAGCAGGTTGCCTTCCTTGGTCACCCAGAAATTCCGAATGATGCCGACGCCGGAGGGAATAACCCAGCTCTGGAATTGTTCCGTCTTGGGGTCGAAGCGCACGAGTGCGTCGGGCCTCATTCCCGACTCGTTGTACCAGATGACGTCGTCGACGACGGCGAAAGCATAGGGTTGAGCAGTCGGGCCACTGGGTGAAAGCCACTCTCGGACCTCGCCCGTTTTCGGATTGAGCCTCCCGATACGGCCTCGAGCGGAGTTTCCGTACCAGACCATGCCGTCGCTGGTGAGCCCAAGCCGGCGAATACGCGACTCTTCGTTCGGCACTTCGTAGTAGCGAACGTCCAGTGTTTGGGGATCGAGGGCCCCGATCTTGTTGGTTCCGTTGTAGGCGACCCAGATCGTACCGTCGGAAGCTACCTGGATGCCGTAGGGCCTGGTCTCCGTCTGAACTTCGGTGATTTCACCGGTCCCGGGGTTCAGGCGCCCCAGCATGCCGGCCTGCTGGGCGGTGAAGTAAAGATTGCCATTTGGATGGAAGACCGCCGTGTGAGGGTCCCGGGCCTCGGTTGGGTATTCGGTGATGATGCCAGTCCTGGGATCAAGTTTGCCAATGGTGGCATTGCTGTTTCCCGTGTACCAGATGTTTCCATACACGTCGGGAACCAGGCTGTGCGGCCGGGCGGCGGGCGGCAGGTGAAATTCCTCCATCTCGCCCGTCTCGGGATCCAGCCGTCCCGCCAGGCTGGCCCACATTCCCGTCCACCAGATCGAGCCATCCGGCGCCTGGATCGGGTCGCGCGACCGCTGGCCGAGGGTCGGGACCATCCACTCGGTGATCTTGATCGATGCGTCACCCGGAACCAGAGTGGGACGCCGCCCCGGCTGTTCGGGGAAGTGCTCGGTCAGGTACTTGGATATGGTGATGGCCTGGGCATCGGGCAGCGCCATCATTGTGTCGATCAGCGCACGCCAGCCAGGCTGGTCGTATCCCGACGAGCGAGTGATCCGGTTGAGACCGTGACATTGGGCGCACAGGTCCTGGACCAGCTTCTGGCCCGCTCCCGCCGGCAACCGGACCTCCTCGCCTCGCCCTCTCTGTGCTTCAGCTGGCGCAACCAGACCCAGATACAGGAAGCCCGTGACGGTTAGAATGGAAAGCGATCTGCTTTGCATAACGATTTACCTCAAGCGCTAGATGATCTTACGTCGTGCTAGACGGAACCCCACGATAGAGCATTCGTTCTGGACTATAGGTGGCCTCAATATAGCACCCGGGGAAACACTGGACCACCTTCTATCAGCATTGTCAGTTTCCCCTGTAGGCCCCTTTGCGAAAACACCAACCCCACTATTTGCCCCTCTAATCCAGTGAATCTTCAAAAAGAGCTTTACTGATAACCACCCAAACCGAATGGTCCCATTCCCCCATGCTACCGGGGATCCAAGAACTGATCGAGGTGCATCCAGAGAATTCGCGAATAGCGGACCAGGAACGGTGAGAGGAGGGCAAGCAGCAGAACCAGGGTAATGACGAATACGACCATCTACAGCTCCAAAAGAAGTATGACGATGAGAAATACCGCCACCGACAGAGCCATTGCCATGCCGTAGCTGATGTACATCGCACCAATGCGGTGCGCAACAAGTACCAGGCGGCCCTGGACCTGGGCCATGACAGGGACAGCGCCGCCGTAGCCCTCTGGCAGGAATTCTGCATGTCAATCAAAGGGTATCAAGGGGTTCCGAAGGATTTTAAGCCGTATTTTACCGGCAATGACCAGGGTCGTGAACATGCAGTCTCTGCTGTGAATTTTCTCCTGGACCAAATCAGCTTCCAGAAGGTGGAATTGAGGCAACGACAGGGGCAATGAGGGTCGGCCTCAACCTACTCGACAACAGTCCGCTCAGAGGTTAGTCCGGGTCAGGCCAATTCCGGGCTGGGCATGTCGGTTATGAGCCTGCGGTATTCGTTTTCATCAAAAGCGCGAAGGGTCTCGATATCAACGGTACCCACCGCCCTGACGGCGAGTTCCATCTTGGCCGCGGCTTCGTCATCGGGAACATCGATGATTGCCATCATGTCGTACTCACCCAGCGTCATGTGAAAACTAAGCATTTCGCCTCCGACGGCCTCCACGGTCTCCTTGAAATGCTCGAACCGAACGGGACTGTCCTTGACATGCTCGATGCCCTTTGCTGTCCACCTTAACAGGATGACGAAATTTGCCATGGTACTCACTCCTTTGAAAGGAAATTCAGTCTGAATGAAGCATCATACGGCCTGGCACGGTCCAGGATCAACCCACAAAGATTTTCTCCGTGACTAAAAGTCGATCAGATAGGTCAGCTTGGCGATCAAAGCACGCTCCAGGACCTCCCCGCCGGTCGAACGTCTCTCGTTGTAGACTACAAAAAGATCACTCAGGGGCTCATAGATGAAATTAAAACGGACATTGCTGGAGACCTCCTGCAGGGTGCTATTGTACTGAATCAGCGAATTCAGAAACATTCGGGGACTGAAGGCGTAGTTGAAGCGTGTCGTGACCAGATCGGTGGAAAAATCGCCCGTGGGCAAATCCACCTCGTCATGTTCCCAGGAAAGGTCGGCCCTGAATCGATAGCTGTACTGAAACAGCAGGCCGGCGCTGTAGGAGTCCTTGTTCCCATCAAAAAATTCGCCTGTGGTCAGATCAAAGCTGCCGCTGAACATCCGGCTCCGGTCGCTGAAGAAATTGAGATTCACTTCCCGGAACAGGTAATCCCCCGTCGGAATCGATTGATCGGAACGAATCGGAAAGGGTTCATCCAGCCTTTCAAATCTCACTCTGTGAATGAATCGGAAGGAGCCTCCATTCTCCAGGTCCAGGTTGAACATCTGGTCAAAGTTCCGGGTCTGGAGAACGTTTTCCTGGTTGGTGATGTACTCGATTCCGGTGGACGGTCTGAACTCGCGCATCCAGGGAAACCTCTCCCCCGGTCGCAGCTTCAGGTTGAACTCGCCCTGGCTCTTTCGAATCCCGGTGCGACGGACAAACCCAGCTTCCGGGTTGAAATTCTCCTCAATCGATAGATATTCTCCCTGAATATCGTAGCGATGATCCGCCCATCCCAGAGAAATACTGGAGGCAGTGTCCTCACCGGGAATATCCGGCGCCGAGGTCTTCAAAAAGAAGGAGGCCACCTCCAGATTTCTGAAGAACTGGAAATGGCCGTCCACACCGTAGGTTCGATGCTGTCCCCCCCCACCCTGCTTGTTGATGAAGATTCCTCCCACATCGGAACTGGCCAGGATATCCCGGCGAACCCGGGCCACGGTGAAATTGGTGGAGGGGATCTCTTCCAGATCATCGGTCTGTATCGAGAGAAAGCCCAGGCGGTAGGGCCCTGCACGGCCGGTGAGGCGCCCTCCCCCCAGAATGGGTACGACCCGGCCCCCGGACAGTCCTACTCGACGACTGAAAAACGCAATCAAATCGCGTCCCCGGTTACGGTTCCCCTGCCCGACTCTTCGAACCTGGAACATGTTGGAGTTTTCCAAAAAAAACTCCCGCTTCTCCGGGAAGAAGAGCGGAAAGCGGGTGAGATTGATCTGCTGCTGATCGGCCTCCACCTGGGAAAAATCAGTATTGACCGTCAGGTCCAGAGTGAGTCCGGACGTCAACGCGGTTTTGACGTCCAAGCCGGCATCGGGAACAAAATCGACGTCATCTCCCTGGCGTCTTACCAGGGGCGATGAAATGTAAGGCTTCAGGTAAAGATTGCGCCCCTGGCGAATACTGCTGAGACCATTGAGTTCCCCGGCGTGTGAGACCCGGCTGGTCCTGTAGGGCCGGGGAATGGCCGACCAATGGGTGTCCTCGTTTTTGCGGCGGATCCTGCGGCTAAAGTTCACTCCCCAGATCTGGTCCTCGAGATTGTGAAAGCGCAGGGTGCGGAAAGGTATGGCGATTTCCGCCTGCCAGCCCAGTTCGGTGATTTTGGCTTTGACATACCAGACCGCGTCCCAGTCGTAGTTTCTTCTCTCACTGTTTCCGGCCGTCTGGCCGTCCCGCTTGGCTCCCCCGGGATTGGTGCCGAAGATGAAGCTGTTTCGCCGGTCGTTAAAGGTGTCAAACACCATGGTGAAGGTGTCCGTATCTCGAGGTCTGTAGTCCCTGGAGACATCGTTGACCGTGATCCCCCGGGCACCGGCCGAGTCAAAACAGTAGATGCCCAGATACAGGTTCTCGTTATCGTAGAGGAGTCGTACTTCGGTGCGCTCGCTGCTGGGCTCTCCCATGCGCGGCTCCTGCTGGATAAAATCGGTGGCAGGCTCAGCCAGGTTCCACTGGTTTTCGTCCAGATCTCCGTCAATCACGATGGGAGCATCGATGTAAACCGCGGTGACCGATTTTTCTCTCTGCTGGGCCAGGGAAGAGGTGCTCACACAGCACCCCACCAGGAGGAATCCCAGCAACAGAATGATCGGGTTGAACTTAACGGGACCGGTTGGCTGTTGGTTGGCTCTCAAAAAACATTCCACCAGAAAAGGAAAACGTTCGGGTTCCAAGGATTTTGCAGCTGGCATTTTACCCTATTGGAACCCGAGAGTGTTCAGGTTTGAGCACAAGGAGCCTGGCGCTGGCGGGCACTGGCTGATGCTGGGTCTGGTTGGTTCCCGAATGGTACGATAAGGCGCCCGTCTTGATTGGAAGGAGTTCACCCCGATTGAAGTTTGCGATTCTGGATGATTATCAGCAGGCGGCTGAGCAGATGGTCGACTGGTCCGAGCTGCCCGATCAGGTCGAACTCCAGGTCTTTACCGACCACCTGGCGGACGAGAGCAAACTGGCGGAACGTCTCAGGGACTTCCAGATCATCATGGGGATGCGGGAGCGGACCCCCTTTCCCCGCTCGCTGCTTCTCCAGTTGCCCGAACTACGGCTTTTGATCACCACCGGAGATCACAACGCGGCTTTCGACCTGGAGGCGGCCACCGAGCTGGGTATCGTTGTTGGCGGCACCGGTGCGGCAGGCGAGGGCCCGACCGAACTCACCTGGGGTCTCATCCTTGGATTGTTGCGCAACCTGCCCCAGGAAGACCGCCGAACCCGCCAGGGCAGCTGGGGAACCACGGTCGGTGCGGGAATCAAGGGCAGAACGCTGGGGCTGCTGGGGCTGGGGCACATCGGAGCCCGGATGGCCCGGGTCGGCCAGGCCTTCGACATGAATATTCTGGCCTGGAGCCAGAACCTGAGTGCCGAAAGAGCTGCGGAATGCGGAGCCACCCTGGTGGATAAGGAGGGCCTGCTTCGAGATTCCGACATCCTCTCGGTTCACGTGAGGCTCGGCGACCGCACGCGGGGTCTGATCGGAGCCGGTGAACTGGACCTGATGAAGCCTTCCGCCTACCTGGTCAATACCTCGCGAGGCCAGATCATCGAAGAAAAGGCCTTGATCGATGCGCTTGAGCGGGGCGCCATTGCCGGGGCGGCCCTGGACACCTACGATGTCGAACCGCTTCCACCGGAGCATCCCTTCTTGAGACTACCCAATATGGTACTCAGCCCCCACCTGGGATATGTGATCCAGGAAAACTATCAAGTCTACTTCACCGGTGTCCTGGAGAGCATCCAGGCATTCAGCACGGGAAGGCCCGTCAGGGTGCTCAATCCCGAGGTCCTGGAATCCCCCCAACTCCGTGCTCCTCAGGAGCCGACCTGACCGTCTGCGGCCGTTTCAAATCAAATCCGCTATGATGAATAGGGCGAGTGGAAAGAAATTTCTGGTTGAATTTGAAACAACCTTGCTTGAGTTCATAGAAAGGCCAACCGTCGTTAGAAACACAATGCAAAAGGCCCCTCTATTCCTGGAAATCTACTTGATCATTGGTGTCATGGCAAGCCCGGGTCTCGCCCAGGTGACCCCGCGTCCTTCGGCCCGGGCGCTTCGGATAAAAGAGGAGCCGATTCTGGATGGGGTGCTCGATGATCCTGTTTGGCAGCAGGCCTCACCGGTTGGACCCTTTCGTCAACGCAACCCTCAGGAGGGATCCCCTGGCACGGAACCAACCGAGGTGCGGATCGTCTATTCCGACGATGCAATCTTTTTTGGCGTCATCTGTTACGCCTCGCAACCCGATCGAATCATTGCAACCCAGAGGGCACGCGACGCCAATCTTCAGTTTGATGACAGCTTTTCCATCATCCTGGATACCCTCCAAAGTCATCGCAACGCTTTTTTGTTTCAGATGAATCCCCTGGGTGAACGCTTCGATTCCTGGATCACGGATGAAGGCTCGCGAACCTCCCCGGAATGGGATGAAAGATGGGAGGTCCTGGCCCATTCCCTCTACGACTTTGCTGCGCTGGTCTATTTAAGGAACTTGTTCCAAAAAAAAGATGACATTGGCTGAGGGGGAGGTAGCCCGAATTATGCATGATGCGGGCTAAGGGTAGGTC
>JAPYTY010000004.1 GCA_029942065.1 Acidobacteriota bacterium
CCTGTGCTGTGGGCGCACTGAGTGCGCCCACAGCAAGGATTGTGATGCTAAGAGGGCACCGAAAAGAAGAATCCAGAACGAAGATTCCGGAGTGTGGGAGGCGCCTCAGTGCGCCGACTCCGGAAGGCCGCTACAACGACCCTAATTATGTTGGCAGAGAATGGAGAGAAAAAGACAGAGAACAAAATTTCCTTCTTTGTGTCTTTGTGCCTCTGTGGTGAAAATCTTCTTCCGTGTCTTGGTGGTGAGATCGCTACCTGCGAGCGCCCAGTTCGAGAAGAAGGTCGGCGGTGCTTTGGTGAACGGTGAAGGGCTTCAGTTCGAAGTTAACCGACAAGCTGTCCAGGACGATGCCCTCCGCAATACTCAAGGGGGTCTGTCCCCACTGGTCCGGAGCATCCAACCTGGCATCCTGGTCCACCAGGAACCGGACGATGTCGTCGGCTCCGATGCGGGCTGCGGCCTGCAAAGCGGTCTGGCCATTCACTGAAGAATCGTTGACGTCAGAACCCAGTGCCAGAGCCAGCTTGACCGCTTCCAGAGTGCCTTCTTCCTCTTCCTCTGTTCGGTCCCAGGTCCGACCCAGTCCCGCCGCCACCATCAGAGGCGTTACCTTTTGATGGGTCGCCAGCAGGGGATCGGCACCGCCGTCTACCAAAACCCGCATCAGACCGACATCGCCGACAGTGGCTGCCAGCAAAAAAGGCGTCGCTCCCTCCAGTCTGACCAGAATGCCCAGGTTTCCAAATCGCTGGGTTTGGACCATCCGGGCATTGGGATCGGCTCCATGGGCCAGGAGTGCCTGCACCAATTCCGCCATGTTGGGCCGGTACAGGTGCGCATTAAAGTACGACAACTCGACACGGGTAAGAGTCGACATGCCCTTTTGCAGCGCATAGTGCAGGGCGGTCGTCCCATACTCATCCGCCGCATCGGGATCCGCACCCTGATCCAGAAAAAAGAGCGAGAGGTCCTGGTGCCCGCTGGCACTTGCCATCAGCAAAGGACTCATGCCGTCCGGCGCGGTCTCATTCAAATCGGCTCCCGCCTCCAGCAAAAGCCGGGCGGAATTCAGATGTCCTCCCCGGGCGGCAAACAGCAACGGAGTGAATCCACCTTCGGACCGGCCCTGGACGTCCGCTCCGTGTTCGATAAGAAGGCCTGCGACCCGGGGATGTTGCTCCGACACCGCCCACATCAAGGCCGTCTGTCCCCGCCGCTTTTCCTTCCCGTTCACCTGGGCTCCGTGGACCAGCAGCGCCCTGACGGCCTCCACGCTGCCGGTACGGGAGGCCGTCATGAGCGGCGTCTCTCCGGAGGGCTGGGCGGCATTGGGATCGGCTCCGGCCCCCAACAGCTTCTCGACCATCCACGGGCTTCCATTGGTCGAGGCCAGACTAAGCGGGGTGACTCCATAATCATTCACGGCGTTGACGTTTGCGCCGGCGCCGATCAGAAGGTCCGCCGTTTCAACGTCATTTCGGTGGACCGCCCAGTGCAGTGCCGTCGCGCCATCCGGCTGGGAGGCATTGACATCGACCTGCTGCTCCAGCAGGGAGCGCAGGGTCTCCTGGTCACCATCCCGAACTGCCTCAACGATCCGAGGATCATCGCCGGCTGCGGCCAGGGTCAGGACCGACAGCAGTGATGCCATCCAAAGACCACACAGAATCTTCATCTTGAAATCCAATCTCTCGCCCCGTTGGATCGAGTACTTCCATGGTATAGGACCCGACGGGTACCATCAATCGAATGGACACGGCCGTCTCAGTTCTCCAGGGAGATAGGGCTCGGCCCGGAGCTTCCAAATTTCTTCGGAGCAGGTCCCTGATCGAACCGGTGGCCAGTCACTGGAGTACCCGTCCGGCCACCGAACCCACGGTTTCGTGAAATCCTCTCCACGACACGACAACTGAACGAGCCATAAACCGGTCCTTCAAAGTGTAGTTTTCTTTAGAGGTTATCCTCTGGTACGCCGATCTTCAAGGCCCAACTTCGGGACGAAACCTTTGTGGTACGATCCATGAACTGTGGTGTAGGGCCGCATTCCAGAGGGCCGCCACAACAGAAAAATTTCGATGAATACTGCTACTTACCGTCGCCTGCTGATCCCCATTTACCTGCCTTCTTTCCTTCTGGCAGCCAGTCAGCAGGCACTCCTGATCCTGGTCCCGCTTTATGTCCTTGACCTGGGAGGAGGTGCCGCCTTTGCCGCTTTCGTGATGGGGCTTCGAGGGCTGGGAATGCTGCTTTTTGACGTTCCGGCCGGGGTGCTGGTGTCCCGATTCGGCGACAAACCGTCCATGATGGGGGGTCTACTCTGCATGACCCTCACGGGAGTGGCGTTCGCCCTGGTGGAGAATTTGTGGCTTCTGACGCCCTTCGCGATTCTCTACGGAGTGGGCACGGCGTCCTGGATGCTGGGACGCCTCTCCTATATGACGGATGCCGTTGAAAGCGACGAAAGGGGCCGTGCCCTGGCCAGTATTGGAGGCCTCATGCGCCTGGGGTCCTTCGTCGGCCCGGCCCTGGGCGGCGCAGCAGCGGAATTCATGGGCTACACGGTTGCCTTCCTGGGTACCGGTGTCGCCTCAGCGGTGGCGGCGTTGCTGGTGTGGGCGTTCACTCACAACCTACACTCGGACCGCATCCGTACCGATTCCTATCTTACCCAACTGACCAGGATCATCATCTCTCATCGGCGGAGTTTTGCCACCGCCGGCGGCTTCGCCCTGGGGATCCAGCTGTTGCGTTCAGGACGACAGCTTTTCATACCCCTTTTCGGAACCGCCGCAGGGATGGATGCGGCTGTGATCGGAGGCATTTATTCGCTGTCCTCGGCACTGGACATGTCGTTGTTTTATCCAGTCGGCCTGGTGATGGACAGGTGGGGCCGAAAGTGGATGAGTGTTCCATCCATGGCACTTTTCGCCATCTCTCTTTCCCTGTTTCCCCTGGTGACCGGCTTCTATTCCCTGCTGGGCATCGCCTTGCTGCTGGGTCTGGCCAACGGGCTCAGTGCGGGCATCGTGATGATCCTGGGAGCTGATCTGGCACCCAGGAAACTTCGGGCTGAATTCCTGGGCGTCTGGCGGCTCATCGGAGATCTGGGGTGGACCGGAGGTCCCCTGCTCATCGGACTGCTGGTGGAAGCGGCGAGCATGACGGCCGCGGCCCTGGCGGTGGCCGGGATCGGCTTCCTGGGTCTCGGTGTTCTGGTTTTTCTCGTGGATGAGACCCTGCATTCTTCAAAGGCGGGCCCCGACCCTGCCAACGATCAGTCCACGAACTGAGAGCCGGCTTCAGTAGTGAGGGAAGCGACGACTCAGCGGTCCTTCCATCGGGTAGCGAATGACTTTTTGCCTTACGATATCTTCGGATTTCGCCAACTCGAAGGTTCGAATGACTTCCGTGTAAATCGGCGCCCATCCTTCCCGACTCCCGTAACCCAATGGTCTTTCGCCCGGGCCGCCGGGCTGCCCCACCACGATTCTCCCCACTGCCCCGATGGTTTCCTGATTGCGGCTGTAAAAATCGTAGGTACCTTCGACCTCGCAGGTATATTCGAGGCTCTGGCGCGTCCACAGGATCCCGGAGTCAAAGGGCTCGGCTCCCTCCGGAATACGCAACTCATGATTGTCATTATCCGGATGGTAGGCAACCGCCGAAAACCCATCCCGAAGGGAGACGAACCGAACCGTCTGACCCGGCTCCACAAACAGGCCCAGCGGATCAAAGTGGTAGCGTCCGATGCTGTAGTTCCGGGTCATGGTGATCTCGGGAACGTCCGATCCTCGCTGGGGACCCGGCCATGCCCAGTCGGTGGTTCCCACAACCACCACCCCTGCGGCCAGTCCTTTCAGGAAAATTCGGCGATTCTTCTGCTTCTCAAACATGTCGGTAATACCTCGTTTAGTCCACTCAGTCGCCATCGACGGAAAAGGCATAGAGGGAATGCCGGCGCTCCCTTTCCTCTTCCTCCGAGGTGCCCAGCAATTCTCCATTGCTGGTGTAAAGGACTCCATTGGCAATCGCGATGCCCCCCCGGTGGGGTGACGGCATCTGAAAATCCCACAAACTACGGCCGTTTCGAGCGTCAACCGCTTCCACGGTTCCATCGATAAAGCCCTGGTAGAAAACCCCGTTGGCAACCGCCACGGGACCCCGGATCAGGGAAGAGTTGGGAATCCACCATTCGATATCGCCCGTGTAGGCGTTGAGCGCCGCCGTGACCGAGGACGACCCCCGGGACGTCAGGGCATTGGAGACCACGAAGATCCGATTGTAAGCCACGGCCGTACTGTTCAAAAGCGGACCTCCGCTGGAGGTCTGGTTGGTCAACTGGACCTTCCAGTAGAGCTCACCGGTGAATCGGTTCCAGCAATAAAAACCTCGCTTGTTCCCCGCCCCCACACACTGGCGCGTCAGCTTGCCCCGATAGCCGGCTGGGGCCTGGGCGTCAAAGATCATGGGATGGCAGCTGAAATCCAGATCAAAGGCATCCCTGGCCTGGGCCTGGTAGTACCAGAGAAGTTCGCCACTGTGCAGATCATGGGCCAGAATGCTTTCGGCGTAGAGAGTTCCCGAAGGCGGATAGCTCTTCACACTGCCGGTCACGTTGTAGACGATCTTATTTTCTTCGTCAATGGCGGGGGAGGTCCAGACCGAACCGCCTCCGTATTGCGATTCGGGAACCACCCGGAAGCGCCAGGCAACGGCTCCTGTCTCGGCATCCAGACAGGCGATTTCGGAACTGCCGATATCCGAGGAATAGCCGGTGAGAACCTTGCCGTCGTAAACCGCCACCGAACACAGCATGTTGGTCTGCTGAAGGGTTGACAGCTGAGTCTGCCAGATTTCCTCACCCGTGGCTGCATCCAGACAGCGGACCTTGGTGAAATTGTCGCCGAAGTAGATGCGGCCGTCCAGGTACTGGGGAGAAGAGCGGATTCCCCAATGGTTGTAGCGCAGGGCGGTCTGAAACTGAACCTGGTACTTCCACTTCAACTCTCCGGTTTCCGTTTCCAGGGCATAGAGATACCCGTCGCGCGATCCAAAAAACAGGGAATCCCCGATCACCGCAGGGGTGGTCTGGATGCGCCCCTGGGTATCGAAGACCCATTTGGCCTTGAGCCGTCCCACGTTTCCGGGACCCAGGGTCGTCTCGCGAGCGTTAAAACGGGTATTGTGCAGATCGTAGCCGAATCGAGACCAGTCCGCCGGTCCCGGCTGAGGCCGGTTCTGGGCAAACAGCGAGTTTCCCTGCCCCGCCGCCACCAGGGCGGCCGCGCTCATGCCTCCGAGAAACTCTCTCCTGGTGCATTCCATCCCGGGCTTTTTCCCCGCCATTTCAGTGTTCCTCCCTTGGGTTGCCTCTACCGCCTGATCCTCGTGTTTCGGGTAGTGGTGCATAAAAGTACCACAAACATCCAGCAGCACAAACGGGGGAAGGTGCTGGAGACAGGAGAAGCGCTCTTCGCGCGCAGAGAAACTCCTCGCTGACGCTCGAAGTGGAGAAACGCGTCGCCTATGCTCCGCGTGGAGAACCATCCGGTTTTGAATTTCGGACTTGATTCGGATTTGGGACTTCAGATTTTCGGTCCGTTGTAGCGACCGCTCTGTGAGCGGCCCTCCGGAGTGTGGGAGGGGCCTCAGTGCGCCGATCCGGAAGGGCGCGCACGGGGGGGGGCCGTGCGCGTGCGCCCCTACAACAGGCTGCAAGATCGTGCCACATTGGAACCTGAAACGTGGAACCTGGAACGTGAAACGCGCTGGTCGAAGAACAGCGGCCGAGCTTCAGTCCATTTCGGCCCAGACCTTGCGGACATCCGGTGGATTCCACCAGATGTCCATATTCTCGTTCTGAAAGATGGCGTTGGCCGCGTTGTATCCGGGAGCACCGGTGATATTGCCTCCGGGATGGGTTCCCGATCCGGTCAGGTACAGCTTGTCGACCGGCCCCCGGTACTGAGAATACTGGGGAATCGGCCGGTTGTATCCCAGCTGGGAAGGAATCAGTGCCCCCACGTGGAAGTCCCCTTCCCGCATATTGATCAGATGCCGCTCGGTATCCGGGGGAGTCTGGGAAAATTTGTACATGAGATTGTCGGCAATGTTGGGGGCGTACTCGACCCAACGGCTGACCAGCTTTTCCAGGTAAGTCTCTCTCATGTTGTCCCACTCCTCGGGTCCCAGGTCTCCGACCGAATAAGGAGCGAATTGCCAGGCGATCAGGACATGCTTGCCATCCGGCGCCCGGGTACGATCAAACAGAGAGGGGACGGCACACTGAATTCCGATGTCCTGGGTAGGCTTACCTTCGATGACTTCACCCAAATGATGGAGCACATCCTCCGGCGTCTCGTATCCCACACAGGTGTTGAAGGCCTGGTTGATTCTGGGATCAAACCTGGAGGCGGTGTAGTTAGGCGCCTCGTTCACGGCGGCATGGAGGGCAAACAAAACTCCAAAGCTCTTCCCGGAAACACCGTATTTATATCCCTTGATGGCATCCGCCACCCCACTGTCGAGATGTTTCTCACCCACGAAACGCAAGAAAGTCTGGGTGGGATCCACGCTGCTCACCACGAACTTCTTGGCCATGAACTTTCGCCCATCCACGGCTTCGACTCCGGCCGCACGCCCGTTTTGAATAATGATCTCAGCCACTTCCGTGGCCGGGAAAATAAAACCTCCGTGGTGAATGACCATTGAACCCAGCGCATTCCCCAGTTGGCGGGCGCCCCCTCGGGGCAGCATGGCCTTATTCCCCATCACCGTCATGGCCACAATCGAGAACCCGGTATTTTCCACGGTGGGTACGGGCAGATAGCCTCTCACCGAAAAGAGAAACAGGTAGAAGGCCCGCAAGGCGGGGGTCTCAAAGAGCTCATGCACCATGTCATAGGCGCTGTTTTTGTTGAGTTCCAGAAACTCCCGTCCCATCTTTGTCTTTTTCAGCAGGTCGGCTTCCTCATCAGGAGGTATGGGCGGGGAATAATCCCGGACGAACCAGATGTTCCGGCCCATCTCGGCGTACCGGTGGTAGATGTCGACATATGTTTCCGCATCCTTCTTGGAGAACCGCTCAATAGACTTCCTGGTTTCCTCAGGATCAGCGTGAATGATCAGGGCACGCCCGTCACTCAGCGGCATGCCGTTGTTGACCGGCGGATAGATGTACTCCAGACCAAATTGGTCCAGCCCGAGGTCCTCATACCAGGGCAGATTGGGGATGTTGCGATGGAATTGAGAATGGTATTCGTGCAGAAAACCGGGATGGTAGGGGCTAGGAAAGGTTCCCGCTCCTCCGCCCACGAAAGCGGTTCTCTCCAACACCGCCACGCTCAAACCCGACTTGGCCAGATAGCCGGCCGTGACCAGGGCATTGTGTCCTGCACCGATCACGACGACATCAAAATCTTGGTTGCTCATTGATGACTCGATCCTCCTGATTCGCTCAAACCGTTGTTACCCTTCCTTCAGTTTGGCATTGAGGCACACCAACCACTCCATACACGCCAAATCATCCAAAAAGATTCAAAACCACTACGGAGGATAGCAATTCTCACCTCTACAGACGAGACGGCCAACCCTTTTTTCCCATTCCATTGCACACCAGGCCCAGGGCATCCATCACTTTTACAATGCCGAACTCCTTTACGCCCAGGCTTCAAATGGCCAGCACCCACGCCACGCCGATCTCATCTGGCCTTTATGGAATGTTTTCGATATCACCCCGGAAGGGCGGGGAACCGACTGGTACCCTAGCCTGGATTATGCTGGCTAGATATTTTTACTCGAGGGAGGGATAGTTGATGCTCTGGGTGTCGGGATCAAAGTCGGGAATCCAATCCTCCTGAAGCAGGGCATCGGCTTCTGGAAAGCGGCTCGCCACCCGGCGAACTTCGGCATCATCCAGCACCGTTAGATGGCCCTTGTCGTCCAGCAGCTCCCCGTCGATCTCGACCGTGACATAGTAGAAACAATCGATATCCCGATGGTGGGTGGGAGGCGTCGGCTCGGTGTCGCACACCAGGTTGTAGCGGTCGGTCCCGAACGCCAGCTGTACCATGCCGGAACGCCGACGCAGCGGACCCGCCGGACCCACTTTAGGATCCGTTCCCAGGGCCAATTCCTCCAGCCAGCCCATCCCCGGGCCGGGATAGTATCCGGGGTACTGGACCTCGCTTGAACCTTCAAGAGCCTCCCGGATGTTTTCGCTCACCTGTCCACCTCCTTCCACCTTCACGATCTGACCGCCGTCAAAGCGGATGCGGATCGGCTGGGGCATATATCCCGCCTGATGCGAAACGATCACTCCTCGTGCATCCGGCCTGAGGTTCAAATTAGGTTCCACCTGAAGACTGATCTCATGGGCGAGAGGCCACTCCAGGGTGGGCTCGCCGTTAGGTGACTTGACCCCGCGTCTGCTTGAATCGCTCCAGATTGGTGTCGTCAAGAGTAAAGGTAAGATCGGTTCCGACAGGATCGTAAATGTGAAATCGCTTTCCCGCAATCAGCTTTTGCCAGGTCCTCATGGTGATGATCTCGTGAAGCTCATCCGGGTAGCTCACCGACGGGGAGGCCAGTTGTTCCGGAGTCAAATAATCCATACTGGTGGAACGGACCTGCTTGTTCTTCCCCACCTTCCCGTAAGTCGTCCCTCGTGCGTTGAACCCGACCACGACATCGTAGTCATCCACCATGCGGGCCAACCACCCGGGAAGCACTCGACTCCGAACCACACCAGTTGCAACCATGTACCGGATGGGATCAAACCGCTGGTAGTCCAATTCCTCCCGTCCCATTCGAGCCTCGAGGACTGCCGGATCCTGGACAAAAACATCGGTCTTGACACCCATTTCTTCGGCCGCCAGGACCAGGGCTCGAACCACCATGGGGTGCATGCGACTGCCCACAATAAGAAGTTCCTCTCCCTCCTGGAGGCCCAGACCCCATTGAGCACTCACGATCCATTTAAAAGGACGGCGGGCCACGATGCGGGCATTGGGGAGCAGCTGCTCCACCTGGGTTACCCGAACCCGCCTCGGAGCTCGGGGTGCAGGGAGCTGCTGGGCGATCAGGTCGATCGCGTTGGCGAGGATGAAAAAGACTGAACAGACGATCCAGAGAGCGAGTTTACGATTCACAGGCAACACCTCAAGAATTCCGAATTTCTAAGTCCAATTTCAAGCCCTGGAGTGAGGGGGACCTCCTAGACCTAGCCCGGCTTAGGCATAGGTTCTCGTCACGAAGCGCCGAAAGTGCCGGCCTGACAAGGCGCGCGACGGGAAGGCACCGCAGGCGTACTGAAAAGTACGTTGAGGAGGCCAACCGAGCGCAACACCGTCAGGATGAGTGATTTTTTCGCTCCGCTCAGATGAAGGCGGCGGCGATGTAGCAGAGAATTTATGCCTAAGCCGGACTCACTAGACCTTCCGTTTCCTCTCCTCGGCCAGGGAGTAAGCCGGGTACCAGATCTTGTCAGCGCCCAGGCCCCTCCGGGAGATCACCACATCCAGAAGATAAGGTTCACCGTCACGGGTGCTGTTGGCGGCACGCCTCAAGGCGGCACCCAGATCCTTGGGATCCGTCACCTGCTCCGAAGCTACTCCGTAGGCCTCTGCAAGCTTGGTGAACTGGACCCGAGGATCTCCGATGAAGCAGGTCATGTCCTTGCCGGCCTTGGGCTGCTCCCCCCCTCGCGACCAGATCCGGGTCCGCTCGCCGTCATAAGCACCATTGTTCTCGACCACGATGATGATGGGAATGTTGTAGCGTTTGGCCGTCCACAGGCTCTGGTCGCCGCCAAAAAGAAAGGCTCCGTCTCCCAGCAGAGAGATGACCTGCCTGTCGGGGTGAGCCAGCTTGACTCCCATTGCGGCACCCACACCCCAACCCAGGATCGCCGAGGTGGTGTCAAAGTAACCCATTTTGTCCTGTCCAAAGGTGAGGTAATTCAGCGCAATGCTGCCTGAATCCACCTCGTGAACCACACAGGCCTGAGGGTCAAGATTCGCGCGAAGCTCCAGAGCCAAACGCTCATGAGAGATGGGGACATCGGCACTGCGCGACTGAGCGGCGATTTCCTGCGACTCTCGTACCTTCCTCGAGAACTCCTCGGTCTGGGCCCAGCGAGTGTCCCGAAGTTTTCTCCGGCGGTCCTCGGTGGTACGAGACTCGAGGGCCTCGATCAGATCTCGAGCAAAGAGCTTGACACTCGATGGACTCGCCAGCACTGACGGATAGATTCGGCCGCTGTTCTCGACGTCGAACTTCACCTCCGCAATCCGAGTGGATCGGGGAACCGCCGGGGCGGCGCCTCTCGGGACCGGCAGAAGACCACCCAGGTTCAACAGAAAATCGACCTGGGCAGGATATCTCATGTTGGCCCGATAGCTACCCAGATAGAGCGGATGGTCGGTCGGGAAGGAATTGGTCCATCGGCTCGGCTCCTGGACGACCGGAAGAGAGATCAGCTCCGCCAACCGGACGACCTCCTTCTCCGCCCCCAACCGGTAGATATCGCTTCCCACAAAAAGCGCTGGGCTCGTGGCGTCCAGCAACTGCCGGGCCACTTCCTCGACCTCACCGGTATCGGGACGGACATTCGAGGAAAGCGTGAACTGACTCTGGTCGATGACCTCAGCCTTGAGGGATTTGGTCCCCAGGATGTTGGACGGCACCATCAGGAAAACCGGGCCGCCCGGAGGTGTCGCCGCAAACTTGAAGGCCCTCCTGATATCCTCGGCCATGGTTTCGGGCCGCCGGGTCTCCCATCGCCAGCGGGTAAACGGTTCGGCTACCTTCGCCAGATCGTCCACTTCCTGAAATCCCCACCGGCCTCGCGCCGTCTCCCCCGACTGATCGATCGCAACCACCATGGGCGTCCGATCCTTGTAGGCGTTGAACATATGAACCAGGGTGTTGGGAAAGCCCGGCCGGGCGCAGGTAACAAACGGGATCTTTCCGCTCGCCTTGGCGTAGCCGTCGGCCATGGCGGTGAGAACGCCTTCCTGCAGGGCCAGCACCACCTGCATGTCGGAACGGTTCATCAGGGCGTCAAATACGGGGTAATCTCCAGTCGAGGGGTTAAAAAAAACAAATCGAACCCCGCAGCGCTTGAGCTGCTCGACAAAGATCTCCCCGGCTGTGCCCTCGATGACCGCACTGGAGGTTTCACCTGCCGCAGCGGCGGTGCCGGCCGGAGCCGCCACCAGCTGTGAATACTGACGGGCTGCCGTGGCCGTCAAGCCCAGGGCGGTGAGACGATTGAGAAAGGTCCGCCGGCCGATATTTCCCAAAAGAAAGTCCTTGACCGGTCCTTTGATCTGGGTGGAATCCGTTAGATTGGTGATCTTCATGATGCCTTCCTCCTTATCGCCTCGTTTCAGCGGTTGGTTGCGCGCCAGGGGATTGCTGGGTATTCATTTGAATTGAAACCGAATGTACTACCGGAATCGAGCATCGTCAAGGAATTCGTGGTTTCGTTCTTTCGTACGGTGGTGCTGTCGGCCGCTGGTCTTCGACCAGCGCGTTTTACGTTCTCAGGTTCCACGTTTCACGAAAAGAAGAACGGAGACCCGCGCCGATTCCGGAAGGCCGCCGCTACAACGACCTTGCTATGTTGGCTGATATTTGGGAGATATGACAAGGAAAAGATTTTTCTTCTCTGTGTCTTTGTGGTGGAACATCTTTGCTGTATGGCTTCGAACCGATTTCCTGCTAGAATGGATTTAATTCAGGGGAAAAAAATTTGATGCTCAAAAAAACAGTGATCAGCCTGGCAGTATTCAGTGCCCTTGGGTATCCCGGTTGGGCTCAAGACCGGGGAGGGGGCGACGATTCATCGCCATCCGGACAGGGTCAGCAAACTCAACAGCCCAGCCAAAGGCCTGAGCGTCAACGGCCAATGTTCCTGTCAGGTAAGGTGATTCTGGACGATGGGCGAAAACCGGATCGACCCGTACGCGTCGCACTGGTATGCCAGGGCACGGTCATGAAACAGGAATACACCTCCAGCAACGGCACTTTCAGTCTGGAGTTGAACCGGGGGGGGGGGCAAGATTCTCAGCAGCCTATTGACGCTTCCATCTCCGGCTCAACTTACGGCAACCAGGGAGGCGGGTTTAGCGCGGGTCTTGGGGGCAATCTGAGTCTCGGGCAGGGCAACCCAGGACAAGGACGTTCCCAGAATCTGAGTTCCTGTGAGCTCCAGGCGGAACTGGCCGGATACCAGTCGGATATCCTGACGCTGGGGCCGCGAAGAGCTCTGGACAACCCTGATGTCGGGGTCATCGTGCTGCACGCGATAGACGGCAGGCAGGGGGGTACGGTCAGCCTCAAAACCCTGGCCGCTCCCAAGGACGCCAAAAAGGCCTGGGAAAAGGCGGGCAAGGAGTTAACCAAAAAGAAGCCCAATTTTTCCAAAGCGACCAAGGAACTGGAAAAAGCCGTGGAGATTTACGAAGAATTCGCGGCAGCCTGGTACCTGCTGGGTGAGATGCGGGCGATACAAGATGATCGGTCAGGTGCCGCCGAGGCATTCAAACTGGCCATTGCAGCGGATGCCGACTACTCCAAGCCCCGTGTTTCTCTTGCCTTGATAGCTCTCGAGGAGGAGCGCTGGGAAGACGCCGCACAACTAGCCGATGACGCTCTCGAGATTAGCCCCAACGTCGTCAAAGCGCACTATTTCAAGGCGGTGGCCAACAGCTCCCTGGGCAAAGTTGAGGTAGCCGAAGCATCAGCCGTGAGAGTCCAGGAAAGCAATGAAGTTCAATTCTACCCTTTGGTCCACTACGTACTGGGATGGGTCATGTCGCAAAAAGGGGAATTTGAGGCGGCCGTGGTCCATTTCAGGCATTTTCTGGAACTCCAGCCCGAAGCTCGACTCTCCGAGAGACTGCGACAGCAACTGTCGGACTGGGAGCAACAGGGCCTGATTCAAGAATCCGGCAGCTGAAAGCCCTCGGGCGCTATCCCGGTTTTGAAACCCCCAAAAGGGGTACTCGACCGCTTCCTCATTCAGCTGTTCCTGGTTTCCAAAATCTTCAAATACCTTGGGATCCGCGGCGCCCTTTTCGTCCTGCCATGCCTGGCTCTCGGGAGCTACGCCCTTTTTATCGCCGCTCCTGTTTTGAGTATCATCAGGACCGTCAAACTGGCAGAAAACAGCACCGACTATTCGCTCCAGAACACCGTCGGTCACGCCCTGTCTTTACCGACCAGCCGAGAGGCCAAATACAAGGCCAAGCCTGCTATCGACACCTTTTTCTGGCGACTGGGGGATATGCTCCAGGCGGGGGTCGTGTTCGTGGGCGTGCAACTGGCCTTCGCCATCCACCACTTTGCCCTGGTGAACCTGGTTTTCGTCGGAACCTGGCTGGTTATCGTGGTGGCGATCGCCCGCCACCACAAGCGACTGAGTACCGAAAGCGACATTCGGGAAGTTGCCTAGGTCTCAAAGGGGCTAGACACCCCCCTAAAAATAAGGGAGCTCCAGACACAAAAAGGAGTCGGGAACCCTTGAGAGGGCCCCCGACTCGGTTGCACTTAGATTTGAGATCGTCGCCGTTACAGTGCTTAGTGACCGTGACCGTGGGCCGAGACGGAACTCACCTTGATGGTGTTGGTCGTGGGGTCGAGTTCACCCTTGATCACCACCTCGTGTCCGATGTGCTCGTCAGCCTGCTCGTCAGTCTGCTCGTCAGCCTCGACGGCGCTGAAATCCAGTAAGAAAGGTCCGTCCTGGGTCGAGAGAGCTACGTTTCCCCCCCGTTTCAAGCATGTTTTGGCACAAGCGGCATGGTTGGCGGTTGCAGACTTGGTATAGTCGCTGGCACAGTTTTCGTCCGCAATCCAGCCCGTCCAGCTCCCCTCGTCAGCAGACATACCAAAGGTGGTGAAGGCCACAAAAAGAAGAGCGATCCCGATAAACAATTTGGAATTTTTCATAAAAAATTTTCCCTCCTGGGTCCAGCATAAGCCGATTGAACCCTCTCGTCAACCGACTTTTCGGGGAAATGGGCTCGGTCTGGATCTAGCTCTTCTGCCAACAATTCTGGATATGCGCCTGTGCGGCTGCCTTGGAAAGCAGCCGGCCGATGGTCATCCGTTTACCCGGAATATGCTCGAAAACATGGGAAATGAATTGGTGAAGGGTATCGACAACACTTGAACCAATTTCCGGAGTCTCCCCTGGCACCGTCGCCAGAATATTGTGGTCTTCTTCGCCATCCTCTACTTGTTCCAGAAGGGCAACGGCCTCACAGGCAATGACTGTTCCTGTTTTCAGAGGCTGCTCGGTGATCACGTAGCAATCAAGATTGTCGCCGTCTTCACTGGTGGTATCCAGGATGAATCCATAGGGGAAGGGGTAACGCCGCGAGACCGTGTCGGTGCGCTGGTACTCGAGGGTCTTTTCATTGTAATCGTGTTTCAGATCCGAACCGGCTTCATTTTGAATAAAAACTTTAACCTGCAAAGCTCACTCCCACTCTACTGCAGTAGACAATTTATGCATTCTCCCGGCTACAATACTCTTCATCGGTGACCTCTTCGAGCCACTCGGTGCGGATCCCCAGATTCACAGCCCAGTGAATCATTTCCTCTTCCCTGGATGCCCCGTGCCAGTGTTTCTCACCGGGAGCCACACGAACCACATCCCCCGGTCTGATCTGAACCGGGGCCTCGCCCTGTTTTTGGACCCATCCCTTCCCCTTCTCCACCAGAAGCAGTTGTAATCCTTCGTGGGTGTGCCAGTGGGTCCGACTCCCGGGCCCGAATTCGACCCGGTAAACTCGCAAATCAGGATTTCCATCCATGACCAGACCCGCCCTCACCTGGCCGGTAAAACTCTGGGGATCGGCTGGTTGATAATCTACCTCACTGTCAAAATGAAATTCCATCTGAAGTTCTCCATCACGTTTAGGTGGATGCTCTCAAGATCCCCGGCGGCGCCTTACCTTCACCAGCCAGGGCCGTCTGCCGCCGACCCAGCCAGAAGCCGCATGTCCACCACACCAGGGCCAGCGGCACAGCGGTGAAGGCGATGCCCGCCATGCTCAAGCCCAGCCAGCCCATCAGGCTGTAAGACCAGGCTCCAACCTGGTCGCCGGCTCGATAGACGAAGGTGTCGATAAGGCTCTTGGCCTTGAACTTTTCCTCACGACTCACCACCGTATAGAGGGTCTCCCGCGAAGGCCGGGCCAGGGCGTAATTGGCGGCCCGGCGAAGCACCTGAAAGACTACCAACACGCCCAGTGTGGGGAAAAGACCCAAGCCGGCAAACCCGATCACGCACACCGCTGGCAGCAGGGTCAAGGTCAGAGCCACACCCAGCGTTCGTATAATGCGGCCGGTCAGGAACAACTGTGTCAGCAGAGTCAGTCCATTGACAACAAAATCGATCCGGGCGAAAAAGGCGGTCCGAACGGCCCGATCACTGAAGGCCTGCTCCACCAGATCGGCCTGCTGGAAATAGAGAAAGGTCCCCGCAATGGCATACAACAAAATGTAGGCACAGATGCTCAGCAAGTACCCGGACCGAAGAATGTGCGGAATGGCGGCCAGGATTCCTCCCCCTATAGGAGCTTCATCATTTTCCTTTTTTCCGGCTTGGCCGACCGGGACCGATCCAACCGCGTCTCGGGAGAGGCCGCCCAGGCACTGCACCCCGATTTCAAGCAGGACGATCGAGACAATCAAAAGCTGCACCGGACCCAGGGCCTCGGCAAGTGTGGCCGTGATGCCGGCACCCACCAGGCCACCCAGTGTCCCTCCGGCCCCAATGAACCCGAAAAGTCGTTTACTCTGGCCGGTCCGGAAAACATCGGCCATCACAGCCCAGAAGACGGAAACGACAAAAAGATTGAAAACACTGACCCAGATAAAAAATGCTCGGCCCACCCACACGATCCGCTCCTCTGGAAGCACTTTCAACAACACAAAAAAGATCAGCAGGTTGGCCATAAAGAACCGATAAGTCATCGGGACAAATCGATTGCGCGGGATCTTGACCACCAGCAGGCTGAACAGGGGATTGACTGCTATCATGGCAACCAGCGTGCCCGTGAATAGCCAGGGAAGATTTCGAACGCCACCGGCAATTCCCATGTCGTCGCGGATAGGTCGTATGATGTAGTAGGCGGAGAGGACGCAAAAGAAGTAAAGACAGGACCTCAGGAGTGCCCGGACCTCCTCTTCTTTCACATCCACCGCCAGACGGAGTATGCGAGTGAGGGTGGTGGAAACGGTCCCAGGCTGAGTGGAGTTGGTCATAACAAGTGCACCGTACGGCTGGAATCTTAGCAGAGATCAAATCAGCATCGCAACGGATCCGGGCCCAGCTTCCGTCCATCCTTTAACCAGGAAACACTATGAAATTCGCCTTTTAGCGGAAGCTCTGATTATTATTTAAGAACACCTTACCTGGCTGGAATGACGTATTATCCCGGCAGAGCTCCAGTGAGTGAACCTGAATGATTGGCGAAACTTTATCCGGAGAACCTCTCTCCCAGGAACTGTTGCAGCTCAAGAAAAGGGTTTCCCTGAGCTGGGAAGCGCTGAGCCGGGAGTTTCATCGAGTGATGGGCGAAAAAGGCCCCTCCAACACCACTCTGTTCCGATACGCCACGGGAAGGGTCAAGCGAAAAAACCCGATGGTGGAGCAGTATGTACGTGATGCCATCCACAAGGTCACCATCGAATTAGTCCAGACGGAGTTGAACGAGAGCGAAACACAACGCAAACGCGTTGAGCACGACCTGGCCCAAACCGAGGTGCGGTTCCGGAAACTGGTTGAGCACGCCAAAGATATTATCTTTCGCTACCGTCTCCTTCCGACGCCCGGCTTCGAATACCTCAGTCCCGCTGCTTTCGATATTGCTGGACATACACCCGAGGAATATTACGCCGACCCCGAGCTGGGGATTAAAATCGTTCATCCCGATGACCGTCCGATAGTCGATTCACACCTGAAGGATGAATTACGGTTTGATGCGCCCCTGACCATTCGCTGGATTCACAAAAATGGTACGACGGTCTGGGTCGAGGAGAGCAAGGTTCCCATCTATGATAGGGATGGCGTCCTGGTGGCCATCGAGGGCGTTGTCCGAAACGTCACCGAACGCAAAAAAGCGGAAGAGATCACCTTGTACCTGGCGGCTCTCGTCGAGTCCTCTGATGATGCCATCATTGGTGCAACCACGGATGCAATTATTGCAAGCTGGAACACGGCCGCGGAGAACCTCTTTGGTTACAAAACCGAGGAGATCATCGGACAGCATATCTCGGTGATTCATCCGACCGAAGACCCGGGACTGTCCAACCGGATTCACCATCAACTTGAGAATGGTGAAACGGTCAAGTTCACCGACACGGTGCGAATCGCCAAGGATGGTCGACCGCTCAACGTCTCGGTGACCACCTCCAGCATCAAAGATCAGCACGGCCAAATCATCGGATTTTCAGGCATCATCCGGGATATCAGCGAACGCAAACGAAATGACGAAGCCCTTGCCGCAAGCGAGGAAAAATACCGACGCCTGGTTGAAGGCATTCAAAACGAGTACTTTCTTTATTCCCACAACCCCGATGGCTACTTCACCTATGTGAGTCCCTCAATCACCAATATACTCGGCTACTCTCAAGAAGAATTTCTCACTCACTATGTGGAGTTCCTGACCGATGCCAGCCTGGCCGATGTCGTCCGCCACACTCAACAAACCGTCCGGGGAAAACAACAACCTTCTTTCCGAGTTGAGATTTTTCATAAGGACGGCAGCGTTCGCCAACTGGACGTCATGGAGGTCCCGGTATCGAATGCGGATGGCGAGGTCATTGCCGTGGAAGGCATCGCCCACGACATGACGGGAAAGCAAGGGTAGACCTCGCCACAAAGGCACTGAGAAGGTTTTCACCACAGAGACACAAAGACACAGAGAAGGAAATTCTTTTCTCTGTCTTATCTCTCCATTCTCAGCCAACACAGTTGGGGGCGCACGCGGCGCGCCTTTCTTAACTTCACAGACCTTGCTGCGGGCGCACTCAGTGCGCCCCTACAACAGGCTGTAAGATCGTGCCAAGCTGAAACGTGAAACCTGGACCGTGGAACGCGGCCGAGCGGAGCGAGGTCGCTCCTGCCCGGTTCACTTTTCCCTCTCTCGAGCGCGGCGTGTATCCAGGATGCGAATCTCGGTGGTTGATTCCAGCGTATCCTTTAGTTCCGGCGCATTCTCCAGATAGGGCAGCAGCCTGTCACGCCTCAATTCCAGAAGCGTACAGGGGGTGATGGCCGTAACGGTGGCAATTCGCGGTTGAGGCTCAAGCAGGGCAACTTCTCCAAAAAAGTCCCCCGCCTTCAAGCGGGCGAGGTATGTCGGTTGGCCGGCCCCCCTGGTTGAAACATCGACCTGGCCCCTGCCAATGATGAAGAGCGAATCCCCTTCATCGCCCTCCTTGACAATCTCCTCTCCTGGAAGAAAAGACAAGGCGGTGAGTCGAGAACAGAGGTTCATCAGATCTTTTTCCTTCAACTCCTCGAAGTAGGGGACCATGCGGAGCAACTCAGGAGGAGGAATGAGGAGTTCCTCGACGGGCCTCATTTGCATCCTGCGCAGTCGGTTGTTGAGGTCCTCGCTCATTTCCATGAGCACCTTGTCGGAAATCGCCCCCTGAGAGTGAAGTTCAGTGAAGGTTGCCAGTTCGCTGTTCAAACACAACCGGGTGAGAATCCCAGCTTCAACCTTCTCCACATATTGAGGGAACTCCGCACGAATGGTATCCACGCGTACCTCTGCCTGGGCATGCAGTTTCTGGTAGAACTTTTTGGCCTGCTCGAGTGGCTGGGCGGAAACGGTCATTTGTTTTTCCATTTCCTCAATTCCTTCCAAAAGGACGGCGGAAACATGGTAGCGGGCTCGTTCCATTTCATAGCCCGCGGCAATTCGTCGGGTTTTAAGTCTACGGGTGATAGGTTTCAAGAAGAACAGTCCTCCCATCAACTTGAGAAACGTATCCTCCAATCGATTAAAGAGAGAAGGCACCTCTTCCAGTCCGGAAATATCCTGCCCGGATTTCACCCGGTCCAACTCGATGTCAATGCGATGGATCATTTCCTTGAGGTTATCCTCATCGAGGTATCCCTCTTCAAAAAAAGTCCGGTGCTGGGACCTTTCCGAATTCAAGCAGTGTCGGAGAATAATCTCGGACTCGTCTTCATATCGCAAGGAAGTCTGCCCATGGGTGAGCTGTGCCAGTTCCTCTTTCAGTGCTGTTATCTCTTTTTCATAGGCTTGCTTCCGGGAGATGAAAAGAGTGTTGTGAATGGCTCCCTGGCTCACCAGAGACTCCATTTTCCCAACCGCCTCCTTCAACGACGAAATAATCGCCTGTAATCTCTCGTAGCGTTCCTTGAGCGTATATTTATCCAGACCCACTATGGAAATGACGTTCCGGATGGTCAGCCCATTGATAAACAAACTCAGAAGAACCACACCCAGCGTCAGGGTCAGGATGAAGGATTTCTGCTCCAGCTCCGAGGGGATACTCAAAGCGATCACAATGGCCAGCGCCCCCCTCAGTCCTCCCCAAAAAATGATGGTCTGGAAGGCTCGATCCACTTTTTCGACCGTCTTGAATCTGCCAATCAGCGGAAAAAGGGTGTAAACGACCAGTGCCCTGCCGGCAACCACCGCAAACGCCCCAAAGAAAATAGCCCCGGAGTTATCGACGAACAGCGCAAAATCAACGCTCAAGCCCACCAAAAGGAAGATCAGCGAGTTGCAAATGAAGGCAAAGTACTCCCAAAAAGCCTCCATCTCCCGGTGCACCGGGGGCGAGATCTTGGTCCTTCCGTAACTCCCCATGGTCAAACCGGCCGCAACGGTTGCCATGACGCCCGAAACCTCCAGAAAGTGCTCGGCCACCATGAAGGCGGAGAGAGCCAAAATGACGGTGAGAGTGATTTCCACCAGATGATCGTTCTCCACGATCTGAATGATTCTTCCAAAAAACAGGCCCAACAAGATTCCCACACCCACACCGCCTATAAAGACAATGAAAAACTCGATCAGTCCGTGGACCAGGGTCTGACCGGAAAACTCGCCCACCAAAACGACTCCCAGGATGACCCTGAACAGCACCAGCGCCGTTCCATCATTGAAGAGGCTTTCGCCCTCCACCAACATGGTGAGCCGCTTGGGAGCTCCCAGTTCCTTGAACAGCGAGATCACGGCAACGGGATCGGTTGCCGAAATCAAAGCCCCAAAGAGAAACGAGACTCCCAGAGGAAGATCAAGGAAGAAATGCATCAGAAATCCCACGGCAGCCGTGGCCATCAGCAGACCCGGAATGGCCAGTGTCAAAATGGGAAGCAGGTTCTTCAAAAGGGCTCTGGCATTGAGGTTGAAGGCGGATTCAAAGATCAGAACCGGCAAGAAGATAAAGAGAACCACCTCAGGGGAGAGGCTGAATGCGGAAAGCGGGAAAAGAGCTGCTATATTTCGAGAACCCCAACCCAGCACCAGGCCTATCACCACCAACAGAATGGTAAAGGGGAATTTGATCTTTTTTGAGACGATTGCAACCGCTGAGGCCGCAAGAAGCAGCCCCATGAGGACGACCAACCCAAATACCAGCTCTTCTGCCATAGGCGTCAGATCGGAGTTGAGGAAGCCATCATCTTACCATCCTGACAACCGACTGCCTACTGACAACTGACAATAAGGAGCCAGGAGCGGTAATCCAGAAGCCAGAATGAAAAGTCCGACCTCTGCTGAAGCCAGGTTTCCACCTGGAACCTGGAACGTCACTGGTTCGGGGCACGCCAACGGTCGAAGCGAGACTCCAGGCGCTCCAGAAAAAAGCTGCTCAGAAAACCGATAAACGCTACAACCACAATCCCTGCGAAGGCGGTTGAGGTCTGGAAGGTCTCACCGGCAAAACTGATGAGATTGCCTAATCCGCGAACCGAGGCGTAAAACTCAGCCACGATCACGCTCAGAATTCCCCTGCCCACTCCCAGCCTCAGGCCGGCCAACAGAAAAGGTACGCTTCCAGGCAAAATAACGGTGCGAAAGAGGTGTACATCAGATGCTCCAAAAACCCGGGCGACGCGAACCAGCGACGGGTCCACACTACGCACGCCGGCAATGGTGTTCATGACGATGGGAAAAACAGCACCCAGAAAAACCATCAACACCTTCGACCAGATTCCGATTCCCACCCAGATGATCAGCAAGGGAAGCAAGGCAATTCGTGGAGTGGCGTAGAGCCCCGACAAAAAGGGACTACAGGCGTAATAGGCTCTTCGATTCCAACCCACCCACAGCCCAAAAGGAATGCCGAAGAGCACCGAGAAGACGAATCCGATAACGAATTCCAGGGTGCTCACAGAGACATCCTCCCAAAGCCGGCCCTTGGAGAGTTCCCACAGGGAGGCCACAATTTCGGTTGGCGGGGCAAGAAAAAGCGCATTGACCCAGCCAAACCTGACCGCCGCTTCCCAGGCAATCAGGAAGGACGCCACCGAGGTAAAGCCGATGATGCCACTCTCGTGCTTTTGAAAAAATCGCCCCAAACGAGTTTGATGAGGATTTGCTTTTTCCATCAATACAACTTGACGGACAGGCTAACCGAACCAGGAACTAACTTCCACTGGGAAAAAGAGGGGGGGTGAGCCTGGCCAGGTGCCGGGCTCACCCTTGGGGGGATAGGGGGTATCGGTGAATAAAGGGAGGGGATGACCCTTATCCACTCCCCCTATAAGACGTCGGAACTAGTAAAAGGTTCTCACCAACGGAATCCGACTGTTGGAAACCCGACACAAGAAGGTTTCAGGTTTCACGTTTCATGAAAGAAGAGGGAGTACATCAGGACGGAAAGGGTTCCCCACGTGAAACGTGAAACTTTAAACCTTAAACGCGCGGGTCGAAGGCCCGCGCCCTAGCTCTTATCGATATCCGGGGTCCAGGGCTGCTCGGCCCAGATGCCCGTTCGGGCTACCTGAGCATCAATCAGATAGGGCTTGCCGTCCAGGGTGGCACGCCTTGCCCGCTCCAGTGCCTCTTTGAGGTCATCCGGTGAATGGACCACCTCACCCGCCACGCCAAAGCCATCCGCGATGGAAGCCATGTTCATATCAGGCTTGCCCAGGTAGTCCTGGACGAATTGGCCTGTTTGAACCATCCGGCCTCCGGCGGCCGCTGCAAGTCCACGATTGTGGACTCCACCGTAGGCATGGTTGTTGTAGACCACCACCGTCACCGGCAACTCCAGCCGGGCCATGTTCCAGAGGGCCGTGGGCCCAAAAATAAAGGCCCCATCCCCAACCAGGGCGATCACCTGCTGATTGGGCCGCGCCAGCTTGACCCCAGCGGCGGTCCCTACGCCGGAACCCAGATGGGCGCCGTAGTAGAAAAACAGCTCGCGGCCTCCCAGGGGGTTGAAATCAAAGCCGTGCAGTCCAATGGCGCCCGCTTCATGAACAATGATGGCGTCTTTTTCGGCATACCGGGAAACTTCATAAGTCACACGATCCGACGTCATGGGGCTATTGTCCCAATCGGGATTATTTCTGACCAGTGCTCTCAACTGCTTCCGCTTCTCGGAAAAGACCCGCACCTGTTCAGCCCGCTCGCTCACCTTCTTCCTTGCCGAAGTGGTCATGGCGCTCTCGACAGCCTCAATCAAATCGTCCATTCCGTAACCCACATCAGCCACCAAAGGCACATCGGTAGTCATGACATTCCCGATGCTGAAGCTGTCGTTCCGCATATCAATAAACTTGACGTGACGCGGCACAATGGGGGAAGGAGTCGTGTGGATCAATTTGTTGCCAACATTGATGACCACGTCCGGATTCTTGGGAAAAGCCAGGGTATGGATCCCCAGAGTTGAGGGAAAATCACCCACCCACAGGGGGTGGGTGTGAGGAAAGTTGGCAAAAACCTGTCTGGCCTGGCTCACCGGCACACCCAGCAACTCGGCCAGTCGGACCGCTTTGTCGACCGACCGGGTCTTGTAGATTTCATCTCCTACGATCAACAGAGGGTTCGCCGCTTCCACCAGCATCCGGGCCGCCCGCTCCACCTCCTGAGGATTGGGTCTGATTCGCATGCGCGGATCCACCTTGTCGTGGACAATGACTTCGGTCCGCACCTTCTCGGCCATGTAATCAGCATGCCAGGTGGCGTAGGTTGGACCGTAGGGAGGAGTCCAGGCCACCTTGAAACACCGACGAAGGGTCTCAGGGATCCTGTCGGGACGACGGGCCAGCCAGTGCCATTTGGTCAAGGGAGCCACGATCTCCTCCTGATAAGGCACCTCTTCAAAACCATCACGGCCCGCCGAGTTGCTCTTGTCGTTGCGATAGCTGTAGAACACCAGCGGGGTCTGTTCCTTCTGAGCGTTGTACATCTGCCCGATGGCATTGGCCAAACCCACAATGGCGGCTTCCATGACAAAGGCCCGCTGACCGGAGGCCTTGACATACCCGGCGGCCATGGCCGCGCCGGGACCTTCGTGAGGGGTCAGGATGTAGTTGAGCTGGGGCCGGTCGACCAGTGCATCATAAAAGGGGGCATCGCTGCTGGAGGAGTTGCCAAAAATATACTTGACGCCCGAGGCGATCAGTTGCTCGGCAAAGGCCTCACCACCCGTTCCCTCGAAGATCCTCACATCGTCAGGAGAGGCCTCCGTGTCGCCCGTCTCCGCTTGCACCAAGGGGGTCAGAGACTGGAGGACCGACTGAGCCGCTGCAAGGGTCACCCCCGTACTCACTAGCCGGCTCACGAACCGCCGCCGAGAAACAGATTTGGATAAAAACTGAGCAACCAACTCTCTCATTGCATCCCTCCTTTTACCGCTTCAGAGTTGAACGGTTAATCTGCCCCACATCCTACCAGATCCTGTAGGCAGTGGACCGGATTATGCTAGAACAAACATTCATATCGAGCCTTCGCCAACCCGTCGAGCACAGATCTATCGGGACCGTAAAACCTTCCGAGGTAGGCGGCGACCATTTCCTTTTCGTCGCCGAAGATCTGCGCTCCGCGGGACATCATCTGTTCAATCACCCGTACCCACATCTCCTCTAACTTCCTTTCGTTCACCACATTTTCTAAAGAATGACATTCCGAACAGATCCTCACGACCGTTTTCTTACCTTTCCCCTCGGGCATGGAAGCGACGATCTCATCCCTTCCCTGCTGCAGGATCCCGAGCACCGGAACCCCCACAAAAGGCCCAATCAAAACAAGCGTTAAAAGGATTCTGGACATGGGAACCTCACCACAAAGACACAAAGAACTCCAGCCGGAACGGTCCAAAGAAACTTTGGGCCGTTCCGGCTGGAACTTGTCTTTATTTGTGTCTTTGTG
>JAPYTY010000005.1 GCA_029942065.1 Acidobacteriota bacterium
AGGAATGGCTTTCTTGGTAATGATCATGGTTCTCGAGACCTCCTCATCTGGAATGGTGTACTCTTCACTATACCCAAAAGGAGCGACGACCAGCGGTAGTCACTGGCAGCAGCTTCCCGGATGATGCTTCGGACCGCCGGCGCATCGTAGGCCTCGACTCCTCGGCCCAGGGCGTAGGTGAGCAGTCTTTCGGTAGCGGTCGCAACAAATTCTTCACGTTTACCCTCCAAAAGCACCTGCTGAAGCTCAGCCGGGCCATGGAAGGAGGTGCCGTCAGGAAGGACCCCCGAAGAATCGATCGAATCGCCGGCATCTCGGGTTCGCCAGCTGCCGACCCCATCAAAGTTTTCCATCGCGAAGCCCAGCGGATCCATGACATTGTGACAGCTCGCGCAGACTGGATTGGCACGGTGCTGCTCCATGGCCTGGCGCATCGACAGGGCCTTGCCGTCTTCACTGGTTTCCACCAGACTCGGAATATCCGGGGGGGGAGGAGGGGGCGGCGTCCCCAGTATATTCTCCAGCACCCACTTGCCGCGCAGCACCGGCGAAGTCCGGTTGGCATAAGACGTCACCGCCAGGATGCTCCCTTTGCCCAGTAAACCTCTCCGTTCCTCTCCCTTCAACTCCACCCGTCGAAAGTGACTGCCATAGACATCGGGTATGCCATAGTGGCGAGCCAGACGCTCGTTCAAGAAGGTATAATCCGCACTCAAGAGTTCCAGGATGCTGCGATCCTCACGCAGGAGGCTTTCAAAGAAAAGCTCCGTCTCCTGACGGAAGGCCTCGCGAAGATTTTCATCGAAATAGGGGAAGACATCCTGATCCGGGTTGATGGCGCGCAGACTACGAAGCTGTAGCCACTGGGCGGCGAAATTGCTCACCAACGCCCTCGAGCGTCGATCGTTCAGTAAGCGTCGAACTTCCTTCTCCAGAACCTCGGGTTCCGTGAGACGACCACGCTCGGCCAGATCCAGAAGCTGATCATCGGGCAGACTGCTCCAGATAAAGAAGGACAGGCGGGAGGCCAGTTCAAGGTCGCTAATAGGGTAGGCAGTGTCGGGCGCAACATTTGCAGGATCCTTTTCGACCCGGTACAAGAATTCGGGACCCACCAGGATTCTTTCCAGCCCAGCCCCGATACCGGCTTCGAAGCCCTGGCTGCGACGGGACTGGTAGAAGTCCAGAAGGGTCCGGATGTCCTTGTCCGTCACAGGTCGGCGATAAGCGCGGCGGGCCAGCCTGGAGAGAACCTCCCTGGCACAGGGCTCCTCATCCTGGACGGTGGCGGGGCGACAGACAAAAATGGTGCGGCGGCTGGGTGTCTCTCCCATCCCTTGGGCATCATAGGGCCCACCGATACTGACGCCGGCCACACCGGGCTCACCCCCCTTGAAGTTATGAATGTCGTACTTGGACATCCGCGTCCTGAGCCGGCCTTCGGGCATCGAGGTCTCCTTGAGAAAATTGACCCCGACCAGCTGGGGCCCCGCCTCCGTATGGAAGCGAACCTCCAGGATGTCATCGGCAGTGCGCTCGTAGATGTCCTGCTCCCGGTCTCCCATGGCGTTATTGGAAAAAATGGGCGCCGATCTTCCATGGTTCTCCCCTCCGATGGTGAAGAGCTGGAGTCGGTCGCCGTCGAGGCGGACGTCGAGCTGGTGCGGCTCGAACAGGCCACGAATATAATCCCTCGAGTTTCTTTGCAGACGTACCTTGACGACGTATTCACCCGCCAGGGGAAAGTGATGGCGAACCGCGATTCCGCCCCGCGATCCGAACGGAAGATCTTCGTTCATCCGGTCTTCCTGCTGGTAGTACTTGGGAACCGTGTAGGTTTCCACAGCCGGGGCGACATCCGATTCTCCGATGGCCAGGCGAGTGATCTTGCGAGCGGCGGACAGGTATCGCTCCAGCAGCGCCGGTGAAACGGTCAGGACATCTCCGATGTTGTCAAAGCCGTGCCTGGAGTCATCCGCGGGAAGTAGGGTTTCCCCATCGATGTCGACAGCCAGCAAATCGCGCACCGCATTGGTGTATTCAACCCGATTGAGACGTTGCAGCACCGGCCGCCCCGGATTGGGGTGAGCGGCTGCCGCCCGATCGAGCTGTGCTTCAAGGTAGCCGGCAAAGGCATCATAGGTGGACTCATCCGGCCGCGGCATGCCCTCCGGCGGCATGGCACCGGTCCGCAGTTTCTTGACCACCTTTTCCCACACCTCGGGCTCCTGGCCGGCCTTTCCGACATCCAGTGTGCTCAATACCAGTCCTCCGGTCCGCAACTGCTCGTTGTGGCAGGTCGCGCAGTAGCGACCCAGAAGCTCCTGGTAGGACGGATCGTGTGAGGAAACCGGGGTCAACGATTGTAGCCCCGCTGCCTGAAGGAAAGCAGCCCCTAAAAGCACGACTCCAGTCGAGCTTGAAATCGTTCTGAATGCACTGGCCAGACTGTTCAAATTGGTTGCCAAAATAAAGAACTCCGCAACCTACATAACACCTCCTGAGAGGGGCTGTCAAGAAGGGAGAGCGGGAGGTTGGGCATCTCTCGGGAAGCCCCCCACAACTCGTTTCAACTGCCCTCCCGAGACGCCAAAATCAGGCGGGGCATACTCTGGTAATTCCATTTGCCTTCAACCTCCCGGGGATCTATCATTTGAGGCGCAAAATCCCGGCGAAAACGTCCGCCGGGCAGGGATAGCGCAGTGACCAGCGGGGCCGCTGGTCACTGAAATCCGAAATTCGAAATTCTGTTAAGGAGAAAACCATGCATCTTCTTTTTGCCCTCATTTTGAGCTTCTGTCTCACCCTGTCGTCTCTGGCGGCCCAGGACTCCGGGCTGCGCCTGAAAGAAGAGGGGACCTTTCTGGTGGGAGATCTGCCCTTCACCATGTATGTCGAGTACCGGGTGCCGGAGGACTTCAACGGGCTCTCCCTGGTTTTGATGCACGGAGGAGGTAATTCCGGCAACAACTTTGAGTCCACTCCTGACGGCAGACCCGGATGGGTCCATTATTTTCTGGGCAAGGGCTTCAGCGTCTACAACATCGACTATCCCTGCATGGGACGATCCGGTTTCGTTGCCGAATGCCCGACGGTTTCAGGAAAAGACACGGTCGAGGCAGGTGTAGAGCTGCTGGATCGAATCGAGACACCCACGATTTTGCTGGCCTGGTCCACCTCGGGAGCTTACATCACCAGCATGGCCGATCAACGACCACAGAAAGTGAGAGCTTTGATCCTGGTGGAGGGGTCCGAGGTGGGCAACGCACTGGATCAGCCGGTGGATACTCCGGGAAGACCCCAGCGAACCAAGTTCACGGTGCGCGGCGGACGCCCCCTCCCGGAGGATCTCACCGCTTTCAGCGCCTTTCGGCGCATCAATGAAGATGTGGGGAGCGACGGGGTGGCGGGCACCCACGATTCCGACGGATCCGAAGAAAATGGAATACTGGACGCTGGAGAAGACGCCAACGGGAACGGACTGCTCGACTTCCCGGCCGCCTTTTTCACTCGTGAGCCAAGCTATCCACCTCCGCCTGCCAATATTCGAATGGCCAGAGGCTACATTCCCACCATGCCGGGAGTCACCAATGAACGCGGAAATTACGCCAGCCTGGAACTGTGCGACCGGGACCAGAACGGTGTGATCAGCGACATGGAACTACTGGGCCCCCAGGGTGACGGTTCCTATGGATGTTGCGATGCCAATTCCGATGGAGAAGTCACACGCGAAGAGGTTATCGCCTGCGGAACCCAGATTGACATCACCGAACCCGTTACCTTCCGGGATACCACCAAGGTTCTATCGGTCGCCTCGGGCACGGTTCCTCCCGACCCGGAGGGGCCTGGAGCAGGCCAGTTGACCCCTCGGGAGATCGAGGCGGCCAGGGCCTACTATGCCGAGTTCCCCTCTCCCCAATACAACCTGTCCTTTGTGCCCTATGAAAGAGTCGAAAACTCGCACCGGTACCTCCGCCGCATGGGAGTGGATGCGACACTTTTTTATCTGAGAGACACGGTTGCCTTTCCCTTTCCTCGCCGGAATCCGCCGAGCAATCCCGATTCCATAGAAAACCTGGAGGAGGGGGTATTCTCCACCAGCCTGGGCTTCCACATCGGAACCGGTCATGCCATGATGTGGGGATTGGATAGTGACGTCGTTGCGGAGCTCATCTACAGCTGGATCGAGGACCGGGTGATTCAGAATGGAGCCTTTGAACCGCGGTGAGGAATTTTCACCACAAAGACACAGAGAAGACCAGGCTCTTGTCGCTCCTTCGGAGCGAGGTCTTGGATGGTGATGTAGGGGCGCACGCCTCAGGCCATCTCAAAACCCAGTTAATCCGGATGGATCGAGCCGGGGCGCACCGAGTGCGCCCTGTATAAGCCATTGATAACGATTGTCTTGTGGGCGTACTCAGTACGCCCCTACACTCCCTTCTCAGTTCAGGAAACAACTCCAGAAGTGTGGGAGGCGCCCTTAGTGCGCCGTTTCCGGAAGGCCGCTCTGTGAGCGGCCCGGTCAGCCGGTTAGCCGGTCAGCTTCCCTCTCCTGTCTTCTATCTTCTGACTCCTGTATTCTTCCCATGAATCATGAAACCTGAAACGAGTCCTCAAAACCCTACACGGTTCCAGACCCAGGATCTGCGTGAATGGCTCCGGGTCACCGAGGAGCTGGGGGAACTCAAGCACGTCAAAGGGGCCCACTGGGATCAGGAGCTGGGTGCCATTACCGAGATCAACAATCGTCGTCGGGGTCCCTGCCTGCTGTTTGACGAGATCACCGATTACCCTCCGGGTTATCGAGTAGTCACCGGAACCACCGGCAGCCCGGCTCGTCTGGCCGGGTTGCTGGGATTTTCTACCGATCTGAGCAATGCCGAGCTGGTCCAGGCGCTGCGGGGGAAGCCCCAGCAATGGGAAACTCTGGCCGGCGATTTTCCACCGGAAACTGTCCAGAGCGGACCGATCCTGGAGAATATCAAGAGCGGGAAAGAGATCAACCTGCTGGAGTTTCCGGTCCCCAAATGGCACCAGCAGGACGGCGGACGCTTCATCGGTACCGGGAGTGCGGTCATCACCAGAGATTGGGACTCGGACTGGATCAACCTGGGCGCCTATCGCATGATGGTGCACGATCAGAAGAGCTGCGCGCTGAACATGGCGCTGGGCAAGCACGGGCGCCAGCAGATAGAGCGTTATTTCCAGGAAGGCAAGCCGTTCCCGGTGATCGCCTCGATGGGCCACCATCCACTTTTGTTTTTGTTTGCCGGTCTGGAGGTCGCCTACGGACTTTCCGAGTACAACTACGTGGGCGCGATCCAGGGGGAACCGGTCCAGGTGGTCAGGGGAGAGGTGACCGGTTTGCCCATGCCCGCATACTCGGAGCTGGCACTGGAGGGCTGGTGTCATCCCGGCAATTACAAGATGGAGGGTCCCCTGGGCGAGTTTCACGGCTACTACTCCGGCAGCGAGAAGGCAGCTCCCGTTTTGGAGGTGGAACGCATCTACCATCGCAACGATCCCATCATCCTGGGCACGCCGCCGGGACGTCCACCCCACGATTACTCTTATTCGAAAACCGTCATCCGCTCCGCCCTGCTCCATGAAGCCCTGGAGAAGGCGGGAGTACCCGGAGTGGTGAGTTGCTGGGCCGACGAGGTGGGGGGTGCTCGCATGTTACTGGTGGTCTCCATCAAGCAGGCCTACCAGGGGCATGCCCGCCAGGCCGGATTGCTGGCCTGCCAGTGCCATGTGGGAGCCTACCTGGGACGCTACGTCATCGTGGTGGATGAGGATATCGATCCCTCCAACCTCCAGGACGTGATGTGGGCCGTGGTGACCCGCTCTGACCCGGCCCGTGACATCGAGATCATCAAACGGGCCTGGGGCGGAACGGGCGATCCCCAGCGGGTCACCTTCACCGACAAGGTGCCCTACAACACTCGGGGAATTATCGACGCCTGCCGGTCTTATGAACACCGGGACGTATTCCCGCCGGTGGCGGAGGCCAGCCCCGAGTTTCGGCAGCAAATTCAGGAGAAGTGGAAAGATCTTCTGGTTTGAAATTTCCATTGCCAAGGCGATAGGATCACACCATGCCAACTAAGGTACTCGAGCAGCGGGTTGACGACGAACGGGCCTGGACTCCGGCCATGATGGGCCAGAAGCGGCCGTGGCGCTTCGACCTGGACCAAAGGTGCTGGGACCTGATCGATCCAATCGTTGAGGCATGGCGTCAGAACCCCCAGCCGGCCACCCAGGTCAGTCTCGATGAGACTCAATGTCAGTCGGGCAAAGAGGCGCTGGCCGACGTCATTCGCGTCCTGGATGCCGGGGTTGGCTTCGTGCTGCTCGATGGGATTCCGCTTGACCGTTATTCCCATCAAGAGGCCGCACTGATTTACTGGCTGGTAGGACAGATGATCGGTCGGCCCATCCAGCAGAATGTCAAGGGAACCTTGCTCTACGACGTGCGAGATGTAGGGGCGGACCACACCAAGGGAGCACGTTTTTCAGTGACCAATGCGGGAACCCCTTTTCATACTGACGGCGCCTTTTACCAGAACCCCGCCGATTACGTGGCGCTGTTGAATCTGCGTCCCGCCAGGTCCGGCGGCAAAAGCCAGATGCTCAGTGCCTACAGCCTGCACAACCTTTTGGTCGACCGAAGTCCGGAGCTGCTCGAAACCCTCTACCAGGGGTTTCATTTTGACCGCCGCGGCGAAATCAAGGAGGGTGAATCACCCACTTCCGAACACCCGGTTTTTAACTGGGACGGCGCTGAGCTCACCATGCGTTACCTCAGCTACTATATTCACGAAGGTCACAACCAGACGGGTCTTGCCCTGTCCGAGGCTCAGCAGGTGTCGCTTCAAGCGATCGAAGATGTAATGGACCAGGACAACCTGTTCGTGGAGTTCACCGTCCAGCCCGGCCAGATGCTCTTTTGCAACAACCACTGGATTCTCCACAGTCGCAGCGGCTACCAGGATCACGACGACCCTGACTTGCGACGCCACTACCTTCGCTTGTGGCTCTGGCGCAGACCGTGATGCGGGTACTGGTGACCGGAGGCTCGGGGCTGATTGGCGCTCACGTCACCCAGGCTGTTCTGGACCTGGGGGCGGAACCCGTCGCCTGTGACATAGCTCCCTTCCGACTGCCCACCAGCGCCGACAGTAGCAGTGTCCCTTTCGTCAAGCTGGACATCTCCGATCTGGATGCCCTCTGCTCGGCCCTGGAACAACACCGGATCGATCGAATCATCCACACCGCCGCCCTTCTGGCACGAACCTGTCAGGAGCAGCCTCCGCAAGCCGTCCGTGTCAACGCGATCGGCAGCGTGAACGTCCTGGAAGCGGCCCGCCAACTGGGGGTGGGTCGTGTGGTCATGGCCAGCAGCATCGCGGTTTACGGACACCTCACCAGCCGGATCGTCGATGAGGATCATCCCTGCAACCCCACCACCATCTACGGGGCGGCCAAAGTCCTGGCCGAGAACTGCGGTCGCGCCTACCGCGACGATCACGGCATCGAATTCGTGGCTTTACGCTACGGTGCCACCTACGGGCCCGGACCCGCCAAACCTCCCAGCCGAGGAGTGGCCACCGACTTGAGGGCATTCTTTGAAAGAGCGGTCCGCTCCCGGGAGGTGGTTCTATCCGACCAGGATGATCTGGGACGGCCCCTGGTCTACGTGAAGGACGCAGCTCGCGCCACGGCCCTGGCCTGCTGTCAGGAAAAACCTGTCAGTTCCCTGGTTTTGAACGTGGCCGGCGAGCGTGCGGCCACTCTTTCCGATTGTGCAGAGGTTCTGGCCCAACTGATCCCGGAATTGAAAATCACCCGGCGTGAAGGACCTTCCGTTTCCGCTGCAGTTCGGCCCCAGTCGGTCGCCCTCAGCATCGACCGGGCCAGGGAGGAGCTGGATTTTCAACCCCAGTACCCGCTGGAGCGCGGAATTAGCGAGTATGTCGAGTGGCTGCAGGAAGGCAACTAAAATCGGGCTGCTTATATGTATGAGGAGAAAGTTATGACAACCTACCAATCCTACACGGCCGAGGACCCCGGCCTGCGAGTGAATTCCCATTTTTTTGAGACCGAGCGGGGTGTGGTGCTGGTGGACACCCAGCTGCACCTTCCCTATGCCGAAGAGGTTCTCGAGCAGATCCGCTCCACCACCAGCGGAAACCTCCTTTACATCGTCACCACTCACGCCCATCCCGATCACTGGTACGGGAACACCATCTTTCGCCGGGCCTTTCCCAACGTGCCCATCATCACCTGCCGCTCGGTCAGCGACGAGATCCAGGCGACGGCCCTGCCCCGGCGAGAGCGCTGGGACCGCCTCTTCGCAGATCGGATACCGAAAGCGGAAGATCTGGTGTTTCCCGACTGCGTCTTTTCGGGCAGGCTGACCTTGAAGCTTGGAGAGCATACCCTCCAGGTGGATGAATACGGTCCGGCCGAGGCGGGCGCCCATACGGTTGTCTACGTTGAGGAAGACCGGACCTTGATCACCGGGGACATTGTCGACAACAAAAAGCACCCCTGGATCGGCGAACGGAACATCGACAACTGGTGCGCCATACTCGAAGAGTTCCGCCAACGCTATCGCATCGACACAATTCTGCCCGGACACGGCGCTCCGGGAGGAGCCGAACTTCTGGAGGAGTCCAGCCAATGGCTGGACAACTACCGGACGGTGGTCCAGAAGCATCTGGAACCCGAGGCCCTGCACCTCACCGAAGAGGGGGCCCAGAAAGCCTTCGAGGAGATCGTATCCGGCTACCCTGATTTCTTCCTGCCGCACTGGGGAGAGCAAACCAATCTGGGCATCGGCCTGCGCAAACTCGATAGCTCCTTCGCGGGAAACAGCGGCAAGCCGATTCGGACTGCCGATGGGAAGATGTAAAGCCCGCATTATGCATAAATTCTCTACTGCATCGCCGTCGCCTTCATCTGAGCGAAGCGAAGAAATCACTCGGCGCTTCGTAACGCCGCCTTCATCTGAGCGGAGCGAAGAGAACCTATTCATAATCCGGGCTAAGGAGATGAAAAATGACTAAACCCTATCTTGCATTCGCACTTCAAACCGCAACTCATGGTTGCCGAAACCGGGACGATATCAAGGTCAACCTGGATCACGTTTCCAAGCAGATTGACGGGGCGATGTACATCAGCCAGATCGAATACCCGGCCAAGCTGATCGCACTGCCGGAAGGCGCGCTGCAGGGTTTTTACGACGAGCACGCCAGGCTGGATCATCTGGAGATCTGTCAAAATATCGCCATCACCATACCGGGTCCGGAAACCGACCTACTGGCTAAAAAGGCACGACAATGGAAAATCTACATCATCGCTCAAGCCAAGGCCGTCGAACCCGAAATTATCAAGGACCGGTTCTTCAACACCGCCTTTATCATCGACCCGGACGGGGAGATCATCCACAAACACAGAAAGAGCCGAGTCTTTACCGCCGAAGGGTCCACCACACCCTATGACATCCTGGATACCTGGGAAGAAAAGGTAGGCGACGATCTCCAGGCCTTTTACCCGGTCGTCGATACTCCCATCGGGAGAATCGGCACCCTGATCTGCTTCGAGGGGCGGTTTCCCGAGTCGGGAAGGCTGCTGGCGCTCAACGGCGCTGAGATCATCTATCGGGCCTCCCAGGTCCAGTTCCATACCGACATGGGATACTGGGAATTGCAGAACCGGGGCCATGCCATGAACAACTGCTGCTACGCCGTCTCACCCAACAACGGCCCCAAGTATTTCTCGACCGACCAGAGTCAGGCCTCCGCCACCGGGTCTGCAGGGGGAAAATCGATGATCATCAATTACCGGGGACAGATACTCTCGGAGGTTCCGGGCACCAGCGTTTCCTATGCCGCGGCACTGATCAATATTGAAGAACTGCGCAGCTACCGGGCCGAGAGCAAATACAATCCGTTGCCCGTGTTGATGCCGGAGCTGTGGGGAAACCTGTACTCCAGGGCCGCCGAAAAATTCCCCTGCCCCAAGAACCTTTATCTGGACAAACCCTTGAATTACCAGGAAAGAGACCAGGTATTTACCGAGGTGGCCCAGCAGATGATCAAAAACGGCGCCATGGCCAAGCCCTCCGGAGAACCAGAGTGAGGTACCGCAAGGTCGGAAACCGAAGCTCCTCCGAAGAATGTTCGCATCGGTGACAGATGGAGAACTCGGAAAGAAATCGCCGCCAAAAGTGGCAGGTCGCAGGACTTTGCTGGGGAGCGCTGACCATGGTCAGCATGATTCGGATCGCCATGGCCGTGGTGGCCCCCACCTTGATGGAAACCTACGACATCTCCCCGTCAACCATGGGCTACATCCTCTCCGGCTGGAACTGGGCCTACGTCCCCTGCCAGCTCATCATGGGGCCGGTGGTGGATCGGTTTGGATCATGGATGGTCATGGGGCTGGGAGCCGGCGCCTGGAGCCTCGCCACCATTGCCCTGCCCCTGGTGGCCACCACCGCGGTATCGTTTTTTTTGCTCCGGGCCCTGTTCGGGATCGGGCACAGCATGATCATTCCCGCTCAGGCCTCGAGCATCTCCAGGTGGTTCCATTCACGACAGCGCTCCACCGCTCTGGGGTTTTCCTTCACCGGGACTCTGGTGGGAATTGCCATCGGTACTACCGTGTGTGCATTCCTTCTGGACGGTCTGGGCTGGCAGGCCGTCTTTTACTGGGTGGGTGCCGCTAATCTGCTGTTTGCTCTGGTCTGGATCCTTTTCTACCCGGACAAAGCGGTCGGCCTGCAAGCCAAGCTGGATTCTGGAAAGCCAGCGACCGAAAGGGTTTCCATGCTTTCCCTGCTGCGCTATCGCTCGGCCTGGGGCCTGGCCCTGGGACAGTTCGGCTCTCTTTACGCCTATTACGTGTTCGTGGGCTGGCTGCCCAGCTACCTGGTGATGGAACGCGGCATGGGCATCCTGCGTACCGGCATCGTGGCCAGTCTGCCTTTCTGGATGGGAACGATCGGAAGCATCGGGGGAGGCTGGCTGGGCGACTATCTCATCCGAAGAGGTCTCACCCATACGGTGGCCCGCAAGACGGTTGTGGCGACAGGTCTGATGACCGCCACCTTCCTGGTCATCGCCGCAGCCTACACGCCTCAGACCTGGCTTGCCGTGACCCTGCTGAGTCTGTGCATGGGGGCCTTGAAGGTCACCACTGGATCGGCTCAGTCCATGCCCATCGATCTGGCCCCCGCGACAAGCGTGGCCTCACTGGTTTCACTTCAAAATTTCGGGGGCAATATCGGGGGCTTGCTGGCGCCCATCGTGACCGGTTACATCCTGGCCGCCACTGGCTCCTTCACGGGCGCCCTGCTCACCGCCGGAGGGGTCATGACCTTTGGTGCCTTTTCCTATGTGTTTATCGTGGGACGCCTGCCGGAACAAACCAGTGAGTAACCAGCTGGTCTATTTCCTTTGCCTTTGGTTTCCCCAACGAGTTACCACCCAGAGACTAATAATTTAGCAAGGGGGTATTCAATGAAAGGTTTCTTTGTCTCGCTCAATTTGATCCTGGTGGCCCTGTTTTTGACGACGGCCGTGTTTGCCGATGATGTGGAAGACATCAAGGCGCTGGAGCTGGAAGTCAGAATACAGGAGAGTGCCGGCAATACAGCCGGCTTCTACAACACCATGGTTCCCGAATTCACGATTTTCCCGCCCACCGGGGGACTGCTCGCCGAACCCCACACCGAGGAAAACAGGTTGCGGAGCCAGGCCAGATTCGACTCCGGCTGGAAGTATGACATTCAAGTCCGAAATATGGACGTGAAGGTCTACGGAAACACGGCGGTCAGCACCTATTACACCGTCTCCACTATCCATCGTCCAGGCGTGGAGTCTGTGGTATGGAACCTGAGAATGACCGGTGTGTGGGTCAAGCAGGCAGGTCAATGGATGGTGGTTCACCGCCATGAGTCACGCATAACGTTGCGCTAAGGACCAGGAGGTACAAAGATGAGAGCTTGGATTGCGACACTGACAGTTTTGGCGGCGGGCATGCTCCTGACCACGGGCGTCCTGGCCGATGACGCGGACGACATCAAGGCGCTGGAGATCGACTCCAGGGCCCAGGAGATGGCCGGGAATGTGGATGGCTATTTCCAGTACAAGGGTTCCGGCTACACCATTTTCCCGCCTACCGGCGGATTTCTCTCTCCGGGATCGACCAAGGAGAGCGCCCAGGCCAGATTCGACGCGGGCATGAGTTTCGACATGCAAATGCGCAACTTCGATGTCAAGTTCTATGGCGACACGGCTCTCTGCACCTACTACCTGGTGGGGACCGTTCAGGGGCCTGGCAGCGATACGCCCCAGAGGTGGAACCTGAGGATGACGAGCATGTGGGCCAAACAATCAGGTCAATGGAAGATCGTTCACCGCCACGAGTCCCACCTGACCCTGCGTTAGAACTCTATCCCGCTAATTAAAATGGAGGGAGCCGTTAAATGAATCCTTTGCGAAGAGTCTTTCTGAAACACTCGGTAGCCGGCCTGGCGGTCTTGCCTTTTCTGACCTGGACCCGGTCACACGCGGCGCCCATGGGAGACATCCGGTTTGTGGATGTCGACGGCATCCGTACCGGATACTTTGAAGCCGGGAGCGGAGAACCCCTGGTGCTGATCCACGGCGGCGGCTTCGGTTCCACCGTCTCGGCCAATTGTTTCAGGCCCCTGGTGGATCCCCTGGCCGAGCACTTTCATGTCTATGTAATCGACAAACTGGGTCAGGGCTTTACCGACAATCCACAAAATGATTCCGACTACACCATGGCGGCTGTGATCCGGCATATTCACCGGTTCATGGAGACGATGGGGCTTCAGAAAGTCCACCTGGCCGGCCATTCCCGAGGTGCCTTGCCCGCCATCCGCATCGCGGTCGATCACCCTGAGATGGTCGAGAACCTGATTCTTTTCAACAGTCGCACCCTGGCCCCGGACGATCCGAACCAGCCATCTCAAGCGGCGGCAGCGGCAGCAGCTCCGGCCCAACCCGTTGCTGCAGAACCACCGACTCCGACCCGTGGCTCGATCCGCCAAACCCTCATGTCCGATGCCACCAGCTATCATAAAGAGTTCGTGACCGACGAGTACGTTGAAGCCGAACTACGGGTGGCGCTGCAGCCCAAGCTCGAGCAAGCGACCGAAAAGATGGAGCAGTTGACCTCCCAGTGGGTCCAGCTCAATCCGAAGAAAATGAAGGAAAATCGCAGAGCCCGGGGTAGGTGGTGGTACGACGATTTGAAGCGTGAAACCTATGCCCGGATAGAAGCAGGCCGCTTGAAAAGCCCGACCCTGATTATCTGGGGTTTCAATGATCCTTCAGGCCGTCCCAAGCTGGGCAACGATCTTTATCGGATCCTGACATCGGTTCTGGATCGGACCGAGCTGCACTTTTTCAACCGGTCCGGACATTATGTTTTCCAGGAGTATCCCCAGAAGACCGCCGATCAGATGGTCAGCTTCATCAGGAGTGCGCAATAACTGGGAGCTCCCCCCAGACCATCCAGGCTAGCCCTGTTCATTCAAAAGGAGTAGTCCATGGGTAAGTACATCCGCATGACCCAAACCTATCTGGTACTGGTAACCGTTTTTGTGGTGGCTCGATTCAGCCTGGAGATGGCCGGGGTGAACGAATATTTCACCTCGGAGATCAGCCTGACCCGCCTCCTTCTGGTCCTACCCGTTTTCCTGGGTCTTCGCTTCAGCCGGGAGTTTCTGGGAGGCTGGAAGGAAATGGTGCTGGCCAACCTCACCTATGTGGTGTGGGGAATCGGATTGGTCAGCCTGGCTGTGATCGCCAACAAGACGATGGATCTGGGAACCTCTTACAGCAACGGCTCAAGCCTCTTCAACTACCTTTTCTGGGGCCGTTTTCTCGAGTTTCATGTCTGGTCCCGTCTGATTCGGGGAGCCTTTTGCACATCTTTGCTGGTCATGGCGATCATCACCAATGTGCTCTGCTTTGTCACCGTCAAGTACAACGGAGGCCCCAAGACAGCTTAATCTTCGGCATCCCTCCACATGGGACCCATTTCCGAGAAGCCGATCACGTTCCCTTCCGGATCGCCAATGTAGTAGAGGTTTTCATTCCCTTCGGAGGACACCCTTTCTATCAGGGTGGCGCCCGCCTTTTCAGCTCGTGCCACTACCTCCTCAACGTCGGTGGTCCCGAAAATAGCAATGCTCCTGGCCTGGGTGCGCGACGTCTTGATCCGGCTGGGAGGGGCATCGGGGTCGAGATGGCCAATTTCCAGGGCGGCCTGGCGTCCCACGTACAACCCCACCACATTATCTGAGCGCCCTCCTTCCACCATTCCCAGCGCCAGGTAGAACTCCGCCAACTGATCCCGGTTATTACTAATTTCCGATAGGCCCTCCGATGTGGGTGAGTTCGTCATCGCTGAAACCATAGGGCGCTCCCACGGCATCGATGCCGAATTCCTGGGCCAGCGACTGCTGCAGCACTTCGATCTTTCCTCCCACCATGGTCATCAAGGGACGAATCTTCAGAATGTCGTCCTCGGGAACCGTCAGATAATCCCGGTCAAGGACGACCATGTCGGCCAGCTTCCCGGTTTCCAGCGTGCCGATCTTTTCCGGCTTCATCACGTACTCCGACGCCCAGGAGGTCCACATTTTCAGAGCCCACACCCGATCAACGCGCTCCTCGGGCTGCCATACCTTTCCGTCGTATTTGCGGGTGATCATTTGCCACAGCTGGAAGAAAGGAGGCTGCAGTCCGAACCCCACGCTGCCTTCTGCCCGGCGTCGAAAGGCTCCTCCACCGTAGTGTTGTCCCACTACCTTGACACCCGATTCAATCCAGGTTCGATAGGGCAAAATGAAGGATTCGATTTGCGGCCCGTAGTCGGCAATCCAGCTGGGCGACTCGCTGATCCGATTGGGCCCACAGCTCATGATGATCCCGTAGTCCTTGAGCTTTTGGATGATGTCCGGCTGTTTTCCAACCAGATTACAGTGCTCCGTCGTCATCCTCATGTTGCGAATCTCTTCCATCGACATGCCGTTGTCGGCCCGTGCCCGGTCGATCATTCGAAAATAAGCTCGGGTACTCTCACTGCCGCACATGTGCACGCCCGCCAGGCGCCAACCCGACCTCAAGGCGTTCTCGAGGGTGTCCCACATGAGATCCCCCGGCTGGGGACACACTTCGCGAGCCTTGATGTGAGGGGGAGCCTGGGTATCGGGTCCCGTGCACGATTCCGGATAACCGGAATCCCAACGCTCTGAGGCGACCCCGTCAATCCAGAAATAATCGTTCCCAATCCCCTGCAGGACTCCCGTGCGTCGATAAATCTGACGCGTCTGGTCAGGTTCCGTGGGCATGCGGTGCACCTCGTAGTGGGTGGCCAGGCGAATGGGCATCTGTCCCAGTCCTGCCAGAGTGGCATAACCGCTCATCACCTTCGGAAAGGGAATGCGGGTGGACAAGGTGGTGACGCCGAGGGCAGCCCACTCCTCGGAGACCAGCTTCAAGGCCTGGGCCAGAGTGTTCAAGGGCAGTTTCTCCAGAAAAAGTTCCCAGGTGATCACCGACATCTCCTGGCTGCCAACCCAGCCAATGGCCGCGATGTCTTCGCCAATCCGATCGCCGTGCATGGTGGCGTGGATCGAGGCGGAGTATCCGGGGAGAAAGTCATTCAGCACTTCCAACGCCTTCGAGTTGACATTCCCTCGGCCTCCCGGCCGCACCAGAACCGGATTGTCGGGTGCCCACAAATCGATGGTGTTGCGATTGGTCAGACGACGCGTGGAGCCCCAAAGCCCCAGATCTCTAGGATGGGCCGGATTGCTCGAAATCATGAGCACCACCCAATCGTCCGGTTCCACCTGCTGGACCGTCTCCAGGATCTTCTCCCGAATAGCCGCCTGGGTTTTTTCCAGGTCTTCCTCGGCCTGCATGTTGACGATCACTCCGTTAGGAGGGTAGGTGAATCCGAACCGTTCCAGATGTTGAACCGCCTCGCCGTAGATGTGCATGTGGGGTTCGATGATGCCCGGGATCAAGGTTCGTCCCTTTAAATCAAGCACCCGAGTGTTGGGTCCAGCCAATGCCCGGACCTCCTGATTGGCTCCCAGTTTCACGATCTTGTGGCCCTTGACCGCCAGGGCTTGGTAGACGTTGCCCACCTGGGTGGAGTTGGACCTGTCGTCCATGCTCACCACCTTGCCGTTGATAAAGACGGTGTCGGCATACCCGAATCGGGCCACCTCCAGGGGGATCTCCTGAGCCTGAAGCGGCTCGCTCATCCCGATCAGGAAAGTGATCGCTAAAACGGTACTCAAGCACCCAATGTAAGAACACGTTCTCAGAGTGATTTGCATGTTACGTTCGGCTTGCTGAAGGATCCAGCGCTGCCGCTCCCTCCTTTACCGATTATCTTATCGTGGAAGATGGAGGGGGGAAACCCCAGACTCAATTATTGAGTGGTGCTGTGGTGCTGTGGTGCAGTCGGCCGGAATCGGCGCACTGAGGCGCCCCGGGCGCTGGTCTTCGACCAGCGCGTTTCACGTTCCAGGTTCCACGTTTCACGTTTCCGGAGTGTGGGAGGCGCCTCAGTGCGCCGACTCCGGAAGGCCGCTACACCTTGGCAGAAAATCCGAAATCCGAAGTCCCAAATTCGAAACAGATTCCGATTAGGGTTTCGGATTTAGGATTTCGAATTTATTTCACACTGTGCCTCTGTGGTGAAATTTCTTCTTTGTGTCTTTGTGGTGAAATCTCCCTACTCCCGGCGGGCATGCTGGCGAGCCGAGCCGCGGGGAACCATGAAAGCTGCAGCCAGGGCCAGCAGCGAAGCCACGAATCCCACCAGAAAAACATCCTGAAGAACCGTACCCAGAACGCCTTGGAGTTGTTCCAAAAGCTCGGAGGAGATCTCCCCGCGTGCCAGGGGATTCACCAACACATCCGGGTGCTGGGCAATGTAGGCGATTTGTTCACTGGGTGCCGATGAATCGAGATTCGACATCCTCGCCACCATCTGTGTGGCCATCACCCTCCCCATTACAGCCACACCGATGGCGGCACCGATGGTGCGAAAGAACTGGGTGGCTGAGGTAGCGATTCCCAGATATTCCCGGGGAAATCGGCTTTGAACGGCAATCAGCAGGGCGATCACGCTAAAGCCCATTCCCGCTCCCATCACAACCAGCACCACGGTCAGATGTAAATCGGAGACCGATGCATCCACCCGGCTCAGGAAGAAGGCTCCCACCGTCAACCCCCCCATCCCAGTCACCACCAGGACTCGATATCCCACGATGAGCAGCAGTCGTCCTCCGATAATCGAGAAGGTGACCCATCCCAGCATAAGCGGAGTGATGGCCCATCCCGCTTCGGTTGCTCCTGTCCCCTGAACGCCCTGAACAAAAAGGGGAAGAAAGGAGATGGCTCCAAACAGAGTGATCCCGCTGAAAAATCCGTTCAACGCGGCAGCGGAAAAAATTCGATCCCTGAAAAGTTTCAATGGCAGGATGGGATCCTTGGTTTTGCTCTGCTGAAAAATAAAGAGCATCAACAGAAGAACTGATGGAATCAGCAGGGCGTACTGAAGCCACACCGATTCACTGTTTCCCCATTGATCCAGTCCGAGCAGAAGCAGGGACATGGAAACAATCAACAGCGCCGCTCCCAGGTAATCGATCCTACCGCTCCGATCACGCTCAGGCTCCTGAAGAGCCACGGCAATAACACAAGCCCCGAACAGACCGAAGGGTACGTTGAGGTAGAATACCCACCTCCAGGAAAAATAGTCGGTCACCAGCCCTCCCACCAAGGGCCCGATGATACTGCTGATCCCCCACACACCGCTGAACCAGGCCTGTACCTTGGCACGACGCTCCAGAGAGTAAATATCCCCTATGATGGTCATGCCCAGGGGCAACAAGGCCCCGGCTCCCAGGCCTTGGATCACCCGGAAACAAACCAGTTGAACCATCGACTGGCTCAACCCGCACAGCGCCGAACCCAGAATAAAAATCCCGATACCGGCCAGATAAAAGATCCTCCGCCCATAAATATCGGACAGGCGACCCCACAGAGGAACCGTGACCGTCGCCGCCAGGAAGTAGACCGAGTAGACCCAGCTATAGAGCTCCAGCCCTCCCAGACTGGAAACCACCGTGGGGATGGCCGTCACCACGGCGGTGGCCTCCAAAGCCGCCAGAGAGAGCCCCATCATCACCCCCACAATGATCCAGACACGGCGACGGGGACTGAGCTTCAGGGGGCCTACTTGTGGTTGCGATTCTGCTTGAGACACAGAGACGGGATTATACCAGAGGGTTCAGTTGACACCCTGATGGGCTGACCTTAGCATGATAGCGGCCCTTAACCCGCATTATGCATCATCCGGGTTAGCAAGTGGAGCGTGTTGATTTTGGAATCAGACCCCAAGAATCCAGACCCCGAGGCTCTTGTTCGTCACGATTGGACCGACCAGGAGATCCAGGCCATTCATGATTCCTCCCTCCCCGACCTGCTCTTTCAGGCTCAGCTGAGGCATCGCCGCTATCACGATCCCAACAAGGTCCAGCTATGCACCTTGCTCAGCATCAAGACCGGAGGCTGTCCCGAGGATTGTTCCTACTGTCCCCAGAGTGCTTCCTATGAAACCGAGGTGGGCGCGGAGAAGTTTCTGGAGGTCGAAGAAGTGGTGGAAGCAGCACGCCAGGCGCGCGACAACGGCTCCACACGCTTCTGCATGGGCGCCGCCTGGAGGGAGGTTCAGGAGGGTCCCCACTTTGATCGGGTGCTCGAGATGGTGCGGGAAGTCCGTAAGCTGGGAATGGAAGCCTGCTGCACGCTGGGCATGCTCAACCGCGATCAGGCCAGACAACTGGCCGAGGCCGGACTCACGGCCTACAATCACAACCTGGACACGGGTCCCGACTACTATCCCGAAGTCATCTCCACTCGCAACTACCAGGACCGTCTTCGGACCCTCGAGTACGTCCGTGAGTCGGGCGTCACCGTCTGCTGTGGGGGCATTCTGGGAATGGGCGAGGGCTTGAAAGATCGCGTCGCCTTGCTGCGGGTGCTCTCCCACCTCGACCCCCATCCCGAGAGCGTTCCCATCAACGCCCTGGTTCGCGTGAAGGGAACTCCCCTGGGAAATCGGCCGCCGGTGGATCCCATTGAGATCGTACGAATGATCGCATCGGCTCGCATTGTACTTCCCGAAAGCCGGGTGCGGCTCAGCGCCGGACGCAGCGAGATGTCAACCGAGACTCAGGCCCTTTGCTTCGTGGCCGGAGCCAACTCCATCTTCAGCGGTGAAAAGCTGCTCACCACACCGAATCCGGGGGATGCCCATGATCGGGCCCTGCTCGACAAGCTGGGTCTCTCGCCGCTCAATGGATCATGAAGGCCCTGCTCGACGACCTGCAGGGTGAGCTGGAACAGCTCCATGCCGAGAGCCTTTTCCGCTCGTTGGCGGATCCTCAAGGTGTTGATTTCTCGACCAACGACTACCTGGGACTCTCTGGAGATCCCGCCTTTCGCGCCGCTGTTCTGGAAAAGCTCACCCAGGCCTCAGGGACCCACTGCCTCTCCTCTCCCGCCTCCAGACTGCTGCGCGGGAACACTCCACGACATCGCGAGCTGGAGAAGAGACTCGCCGATTTCAAGGGAACCGAAGGAGCCTTGCTTTTTCCCAGCGGATACCAGGCCAACATCGGTTTGTTGACCGCGCTGGTGTCACCGGAAGACCGAGTGCTTTCTGATGCCCAGAACCACGCCAGCATTATCGATGCCCTCAGATTGTGCCGCTGCCGGAAAATCGTTTTTCCGCACCTCGATGTCCAGGCCGTGGAAGACGCCCTGGCCCAGTCCCATTCAGAGGGCAGGACCTTTCTGGTCACTGAATCCCTTTTCAGCATGGACGGGGATGTGGCTCCCTTGAAATCCTATGCCGAACTGACGGAAAAACACGGCGCATACCTCATCGTTGACGACGCCCACGCAACCGGGGTCTTTGGCGAGGCCCGAGGCTCGGGTCTCACGGAAGCCTTCGAAATCGAAAAACGCGCCGTTGCCATTCTCTCCACCTTCGGCAAGGCGCTGGGCCTGTTTGGAGCCTTCATAGCCGGCCCCCAACTCATGATCGAGTATCTGATCAATCGCAGCCGCCCCTTTATCTTCACCACAGCCGTCCCGCCTCTTCTGCTCTATGGAATCGAAGCGGCGCTTGACCGGCTGGAGGCCGAGCCGCAACGGAGGCAGAGGGTCTCTGATCTGGCGGACCGCCTTCGCGATCACCTCGGCAGAGGAAACCTGAATACCCTCAAAAGCTCCGGCCCCATCGTGCCCGTCCTGCTGGAGGAGAGCGATCTGGCCTTGAAGGTGGCAACGGGCGTACAGCAAAGGGGACATGATGTGCGGGCCATACGTCCTCCCACGGTGGCGCCGGGCACGGCACGGCTGCGAATCTCCGTCCATGCCGATCACAGCGAGCAACAGGTTGACCAGCTGGCTGCGGATCTGATTGAGGTGGTCCGAGAGTCGAGGTTGTGATGGCGGATTTTTCACCACCAAGGCACCAAGACACAAAGAAGACTGCGCCAGGGCGGGACGCCCTGACGCAGACTCTGTCGCCCCTTCGGAGCGATACCGGAGATTTGGCGAGCAATTGTAGCGGCCGCTCTGTGAGCGGCCCTCCGGAGTGTGGGAGGCGCCTCAGCGCGCCGATTCCGGCCGCCGGCACCACTGCACCACGGCTGCACGAAGAAACGAACGAACGAACGGGCAAACGAACAAACGAAGGAACAAAAACATGAGCTTGGTCGTGGTAGGAACCGGAACCGAGATCGGGAAAACCATCGCCTGCGCCATAATGGTGGCCCGTTACTCCAGCCTCTTTCCACTCGCCTACTGGAAACCCGTGGCCACCGGCTCGATCGAGGGCCGGGATACCCTGGAAATCGAACGACTGTGCGGCCATCAGGCGGAAATTCTCCAGGAGTCCTATCTCTTTGAACCCCCCGTTTCTCCCCACCTGGCCGCCCGGCTGGCCAAAAAAAGAATCCGTCCCGAAAGTATCATCCAGGCCTTCTCAACCCACCGGAAGAGGGACCCCGGACGAGCCCTCATCATCGAAGGGATTGGCGGATTGCTGGTCCCGCTGACCTCGGGAGGGTACCTTCTGGCCGACCTGATCCAGGAACTGAAACTTCCCTGTCTACTGGTGGCCTCCTCTACCCTGGGAACCATCAACCACACCCTGCTGAGCATTGAAGCCATGAAATCCCGGGATCTGAAGCTGGTGGGGGTGGTCCTCAACGGCCCCGAGAATCGGGAAAATCGCCAGGCCATCCACAAATTCGGACACCTTCCCATCATCGGCCACATCCGGCCCATCCATCCTCTCTCTCCGAAAAACATCGGCCGCGCCGCCCGTGGATTCGACCGCAAGGCTCTGCTAAAGTCGTACCTGAATTCGGACCAGGGCTAAAAGCAAATGAGTACACCTCCTTCCAAACCCGCTGCCAAGGACTCCGCAATCGGCGGGCAGCCGATCTGGTATCCCTATACCCAGATGAAGAATGCTCCTCCACCCCTGTCCGTCGAGCGGGCGGAGGGAGTTTATTTGCACACTTCCGATGGCCGGAAAATCCTGGATGGAATCTCTTCCTGGTGGGTCAACATTCACGGGCACAATCATCCTCGACTCAACCAGGCCCTCAGGGAGCAGGCCGATCGCTTTGCCCAGGTGATCTTTGCCGGATTCACCCATGAGCCGGCTGTTCTCCTGGCCAATGAGCTGGTCCAACGATCGCCCTCCAACCTGACCCACGTGTTCTTCTCCGACAACGGCTCCACCTCGGTGGAAGTGGCCCTGAAGATGGCCTACCAGAGTTGGAAAAACCGGGGGGAGGCGGACAGGAATCTTTTTGTGGCCTTCGATCACGCCTACCATGGAGACACGTTCGGAGCCATGGCAGTCGGCGGGGTGGACGTCTTTCATTCAGCCTACAGTGAACTGTTCTTTGAGGTGCGGCGAGCCAAATCGCCTTCCCGGCTAGCGGGGAATCCCGGTGCCGAGGATCTTGAAAAGATTCTGGAAGAAGAAGGAGACAAGGTGGCCGCTGTCATCATGGAGCCCATGGTCCAGGCGGCCGGGGGAATGATCATCTGGCCTCGCGAGTTTCTGTGCCGGGTTCGGGAGTTGACCGCTCATCACGGCATTCCGCTGATTGCCGATGAAGTATTCACGGGCTTCGGGCGAACGGGAAAAATGTTCGCCTGCCAGCACGGACCGATTGAGCCCGACATCATGTGTCTTTCCAAAGCGATAACCGGCGGCTACTTACCCCTGGCCGCTACCCTGGCTTCGGAAGAAATCTATCAGGCCTTCTTGAGCGATGACCGGAGAAAGACCCTTTTCCACGGCCACTCCTTCACGGGTAATGCCCTGGCCTGCGCCGTGGCCCTGGAAAGCCTGGCTCTGCTGGATGAAACCGGGCTGGACCGGGTACAGTCGCTGGAAACACTGTTCCGAGAGCGGCTGGCCAGGCTGGAGTCGCTGCCCGTGGTGGATGAAATCAGAGTCATCGGAGGACTGGCGGTGGCGGAGTTGCACCCGGAGAAAAACACCGGTTATCTGGATGCCCGTGGACCACGAATGGCCCAGGCCTTCCTCCAGCGAGGAATCCTGCTGCGTCCCCTGGGCAATGTTCTTTACTTTCTTCCCCCTTATGCGATCACCGATGAACAGGCCCATGGGGTCTTCGATGAAATCGAGGAGGTCTTATCTCATGAGTGAAAAAACCAAGGTCAAAACCATGTCGAATCCCACCTCATCCAAGGACATCAGAGACGAAAACCCTCTGGAACGGCGCCGTTTCCTGGCCTATTTCTCGGGAGCCGGACTCACCGCCACGCTGTTCCCCGGTGTTCTGTGGGCCCGGATGCAGGAGGAAGAGGTCTCCCGGGTCACGGCGGAGATGGTGCGAGGCGCCGAGCAGCTTTCCGGGCTGGAG
>JAPYTY010000006.1 GCA_029942065.1 Acidobacteriota bacterium
ATCCAGGGCTTGCCTCCGTGCATGCGAGTGATCTCGAGTTTCACTGAAGAAGGGGCCAGTCGGCGTACATGATCCTCAAACAGATCAGCGATCCGGTCGGGACCCTGATCGGGAACCAGCCGCATGCTGACCTTTGCCATGGCCCGAGCCGGCAGGACGGTCTTGGCCCCTTCCCCGCTGAAGCCGCTGGTGATCCCGTTCACCTCGAAGGTGGGTCGCGTCCAGAGCCGCTCCAGGGGAGAGTAGCCTTCCTCGCCGGAGAACTCCCGGATGCCGATGTCTTTCATGTAAGTCGCTTCGTCAAAAGGCAGGCGAGCGAATTCCTGCCGCTCCCGATCGCTCAGATCACGAACCGGGTCGTAAAAATGGGGGATGGTGATTCGGCCGGTCTCATCCTTCATTTGAGCCAGAATCCTGGCCAGCTCGAAGGCGGGATTGACCACCGCACCGCCAAAAGATCCGGAGTGCAGGTCGGTCGATGCTCCCTCCAGGTCCACCTGAAAATAAATCAGCCCCCGAAGGGCGTAACAGATTGAAGGAACTCCACGGGCAAACATGGCCGTGTCGGATACCATTGCCACGTCGGCCTCGAGCAGTTTCTGATTCTCCTCGATGAAGGGGTCCAGGTTAGGGCTGCCGATTTCTTCTTCTCCCTCTATCAGGTACTTGATGTTGACGGGAATTTGCCCGCCGGTATTTACAAACGCCTCGGCACCCTTGAAGTGGATGAACACCTGACCTTTGTCGTCGGCAGCCCCGCGGGCGTAGAGTTCTCCCTGGCGAACGGTGGGCTCAAAGGGTCCGGACTCCCACAGCTCGATAGGATCCACCGGCTGAACGTCATAATGGCCATAGACCAACACGGTGGGGTTGTCCGGCCGGGCGGCCCGCTCGCCAAAAACAATGGGGTGCCCTTCGGTGGGGAAGATCTCTACCTTTTCCATTCCCGCCGCGTGGAGTTGCCCGGCAACGAATTCGGCGGCCTCGGTCATATCCTTTTTGCATTCAGGATCGGTGCTGACGCTGGGGATCTTCAAGAACTCATTCAATTCCTCCAGATATCGCTCGGCATTCTGTTCGATATACTCAATGACTTCCTTCATAAGGCGAAATTCTCCTCTGGCTCCTTCTGAATTCGTCGCAAACGACGGCTGTACTCTGTTTGGATAAATTTCCTCAGCCTGAAGATCCGAAGACTCGTTCAAACACGGCATCGATGTGCTGGAGTCGGTTTTGAACGTTGAAAATGCCCTGGAGTTCGGTCGAGGTTAGATGGGTGGTAATATCCGGATCCTTGGTGATCAGGGTCTCGAAGTCGGTGGCTTCGTCCCACACTCGCAGGGCGTTGCGTTGAACCCAGGAATAGGCTTCCTCCCGCAGGACGCCCTTTCGGACCAGTTCGAGCAGCAGGGTCCCTGAGAAGATCAGCCCCCGGGTGAGAACGAGGTTGGCTGCCATCCGGGATTCATGAACCACAAGGTCCTTCAGGATGGCCGCCAGTTTTCTGGTCAGATAGTGGGTCAGGGTGGTGCTGTCCGGAAGAATCACCCTTTCCGCCGAGGAGTGTGAAATGTCCCTTTCGTGCCACAGGGGCATGTTTTCCAGTGCAACCTGAGCGTTGCTGCGAAGGACGCGGGCCAAACCACTGATCTGCTCACAGGTAATAGGATTCTTTTTGTGGGGCATGGCGGAGCTGCCCTTTTGATTGGCCCCAAAGGGCTCGCTGGCCTCCTGGACCTCGGTTCTCAGAAGATGGCGGATTTCCGTGGCTATCTTGTCATAGGTCCCCCCAAGGATGGCCAGAGTGCACAGGTAATCGGCGTGACGGTCACGTTGCAGGGTCTGGGTGGAGGCAGCAGCAAAAGCAATTCCCAGCTTCTTGCAGACCCTTTCTTCAACCTGGGGGGGGAGGTGAGAAAATGAGCCCACCGGTCCGCTGATCTTGCCAACCTCCAGGCCTTCTCGAACCCGGCGAAAGCGCTCGAGATTGCGTTCCATTTCCGAGTACCAGACCGCCAGCTTCAGCCCGAAGGTGACCGGTTCGGCATGTATACCGTGGGTACGGCCGATCATGGGGAGATCCTTGTAGCGCAGGGCCTGTGATTTCAATATAGAGAGCAGTTCAACGATTTCCGCCTCGATAAGCTGGGACGCCTCCCGGATCTGCAGGGCCTGAGCCGTGTCAACCACATCGGTTGAGGTCAATCCGAAGTGGATAAAGCGCGATGCGGGTCCGACCTTCTCGGCGACCGCCGTGGTGAAGGCAATCACGTCATGGCGGGTGAGCGCCTCGATTTCCAGAATTCGATCGACCGAAAAATCCGCTTTTTGTTGGATCTCCTTGAGCGCGTCTTCGGGAATTTCTCCCATTTCTGCCAGGACTTCACAGACGGCGATCTCCACCTCGAGCCAGGCTCGGAACTTGTTTTCGTCCGACCAGATCTGTCCCATTTCGGGCAGTGTGTATCGAGGAATCATCAGTTCAAGAATATGGAGGGTTCGCCCCGGCGCGTCAAGTGCGCTCGCAAAGGTTGAACCTGCTTGTTAAAAATCCAAAACCACGGAAGGCTTATTCTGATAGGTCAGATGCAATCGATGGTCTTCAGCTGACCCGGGAAATTGCCGGGAAAGGGCCTCCGAGGCATGCTCGAGGGCTATGTCCGGATCGTTGTTTTGACGGCTCAGGTGGGCCAGCAGAATATGAGAAGCCTGGCCGTCGAAGTCACCGGTGAGGAAGCCGGAAAGATCCTGGTTGGAGAGGTGCCCGAGGCGGCTCAGCACGCGTTGCTTGACGTCCCAGGGGTAGGGCCCGATTTTCAGCATTTGCTCGTCATGATTGGATTCTAGGATCAGCCAGTCGCAACCCCTGAGTTTGGCTGCAACCGGGGGACTGAGTTCGCCCAGGTCGGTGGCCAGGGCGCCGTCAATGCCTTCGGCGGAGAAGCGAAAGCCGACCGGTTCGGCGGCGTCGTGGGACACCGGGAAGGCTTCGATCCCCAGATCACCAATGGCAAACGGCGAGTTGGAGCAGAAATTTTCCTTACCATCAATGGTCTCCATTGCCGAAACTTCTCCTTGAGTTCCTGGATTGGCAAAGATCGGGGCGGCGGAATGGGATCGGAATGAGGCAATACCCTTGGTGTGATCCGAGTGGCCGTGGGTGAGAAGAACCGCGTCGATATGCTGGTCTCCAAGTCCGACCTCCTGAAGCCGCCTGTTCAGGCTGCGCCAGCCAAAGCCGAGATCAACCAGGACGCAGGTATTTTCAGTGACAATGCAAGTGCAGTTGCCGCCGCTTCCGCTCCCCAGAACCGTTATTTGCATGCTAGGTGCCTCGTTCCATAAATACAGTGACTTTTGTGGCGCGCCGCCACCCTTCGGGCCGATGGGGGTTGTGGGTGATCTCTGTGTCGCTCCTCGTCGCTGATGCACAAGACATCGCCTTCTCCTCGCTCCTTGACCTCACCTCACAAGACCCATCAGCAAACATCATCGTATCTATGAAGCGAGGCACTAAGATAGAATGTATCAGCTGAGTGTGAAAAGGAATGGCCGCCCGGGTCGGAGCATTTGGCGCGGGAAAATGGCAAAAAAATTCTACCTGGCAACCTTCGGTTGTCGTACCAATCAGGCCGACAGTGCCGCCATACGGGAGCAGTTTCTCTCCCTTGAGTACCAGGAAGCAGATGGCCCGAAACAAGCCGATGTGATCGTGGTGAACTCGTGTACGGTGACCCATCGTTCCGACCAGCAGGTGCGCCAGTTGACGCGCAAGCTGCACCGCGAAAACCCGACGGCGCGGATTATCCTGACCGGCTGTTACGCTCAGCGAGTTCCCGAAACACTGGCCGCACTGGAAGGGGTGAGTGCCGTTGTCGGAAACAGCCACAAGGATCAGGTTGCGGCGCTTGGTACCGGGAGAGGAGAGAGCCCTTTCCTTCCCAGCCCATCCGAAATGGCGGAAGTGTTCCGCGATGATTTCAGCAAAGCTCGGTCTATCCTGGCAGCACCGGCCACCGAAACCGGAGGCCGCACTCGGCCCTTCATCAAGATTCAGGATGGTTGTGACGCCAAATGCACTTATTGCATCATTCCCCAGGTTCGGGGACCCAGCCGCAGCGTTCCTCCTGACTTGGTGTTCGAACAATGCCGGGAGCTGGTCACAGCAGGATTCAAGGAAGTCGTTTTGACCGGAATCCATATAGGGACCTACGGGATGCACCTCAACCCGCGCTATCCTCTGGACCGCCTGTTGACCGGCATCATGGCTGTGCCCGGAATTGAAAGAGTCCGGATCAGCGCCATCGAGCCCATGCAGCTCTCTCACCGGATCACGGCGCTGGCTGCAGACAGCCAGCAGATTGCCCCCCATTTTCACATCTGCCTGCAAAGTGGCAGCGACCGGATTCTCAAGAAAATGCTCAGGCCCTACAATACGGCCCGTTTTGGAGAAATCGTTGAAGAGATCCGCCGGCGAATTCCTGATGCCGCCATTGGAACCGATGTGATCACCGGATTTCCAGGAGAAACCGATCGGGATCATCGCCAGACGGTGGACTTTATCACCCGGATGCCCTTTACCTATCTGCACGTTTTTCCCTATAGCGACCGCACCAGTACGGCCGCATCGGAGATGTCCTCGAAAGTCGAGTCCCCGACCATCAAATCTCGCGGCCTTGAGCTGCGGCAGATCTCGGATGAGAAAAACCGACTTTTCAGACGCCGGTTTGTGGGAAAGGAGCTTTCCGTGCTGACCCTGAGTGAAGAGAAAGACCGGATGCGAACCGCCCTTTCCGGAAACTACTTGAGGGTCAAGCTGGATCTGGGGATTCCCTCCAACCAGATACTGGAAGGGAAAGTGGTATCGGAAGGGGATGACGGGTACCTGGCGCTGGAGGTTTAGCGGCCAGGAGAAGCGTGCTGCGCACGCGGAGAAACTCCTCGCTGACACTCGGAGTGGAGAAACACGTCGCTGCCGCTCCACGTGGAGAACGGCCCGGATTTCGTTTTCGGACCGGGTTCGGATTTGGGACTTCGAATTTCGAATTTTCTGTCAGGGGCCAGCAACCACAATCCTCTGTCAGGGGTCAGGGGTTCCTCACTTCTCCAGCACCACCACGGCCACGGCGTGCTCCGAGGAGTGAGTGATGGAGACCCAGGTATGCCGGGCACCGGAGCTTTCAAAGAACTCCCTGGCCTTGCCGTGCAGGGTGAGGATCGGCTTTCCCGAATCGTCGCTGGTGATCTCCACGTCCTTCCAGCGGATTCCCTGACTCCAGCCCGTTCCCAGGGCCTTCAAGGCGGCCTCCTTGGCGGCGAAGCGCCCGCCGAAGTGCTGGAACTTGTTCTTTCGCTTGGAGCAGAAGTTGATCTCCTCTGGAGTGAAGACCCTTTGCTCCATGGCCCGGGTGCCTTTTAAGGCCGCACTGATGCGGTGAATCTCGACAATGTCAACGCCTATGCCAATGATCATGGACCTGTGTTAGCCTTTTGGGACGAATGTTCTGCGAAAAGAAATGGGGTGGGACCGCCTTCTTTGAATTCCAGGAACTGGAGAAAATTCCAAACTTTGTGCACGCCTTTACTTTACGTCAGAGCGGCTCGTCCATCAATCATGCAAACCCCTCGGCCTCAGGTGCGAAGCAAGACCCGGCCCTTCTCGAGGCCCTGGGCATCCGAGCCGAACGGCTGGTCTTTCTGGAGCAGGTTCATTCCAACCAGGTGGTGAAATTGGGACCCTCGCTCGCCAAGGATCTCGAACCGGCTGTGATCGGGCCTGCCGATGGGGTTCTGGTCCAGTCCTCGGAGCTGTTTCCGGTGATCCGAACCGCCGATTGCCTTCCCATTCTGGCGGTTGCCAAAGACCAGTTGTGTCTCCTGCATGCTGGCTGGCGAGGCACCCGTGACCGGATTGCCGCGAGCGGGATGACCCGGTTTCTGGAGATGTCCGGCGTGACTCCGGAGGAGGTGACCGTGGCGATCGGGCCCTGTATTCGCAGTTGCTGCTATCAGGTGGGCCCCGAAGTGCGCGCTCAGTTTGAAGAAGCGGGGCATGATGTCGAGGACTTCCTTAGGGGAGATCGGTTGGACCTGGTCCGGGCCAATCAGGGGCAGATCCGGGCGTTGGGAGTGACCCGGGTCCTGGACTCCGGAATGTGCACGGCCTGTCGAACCGATTTGTTCTATTCCTACCGGAAGGAAGGCGAAACCGGGAGGAACTGGCTGGTAGCGGGCTTTCGAGGGTAGCCTTCACCACAAAGGCACAAAGCCACAAATAGGAAACCTGAGTCAGGGCGGGACGCCCTGACTCAGGCCCTGTCGCTCCTTCGGAGCGAGGTCTAACAGCCTGTTGTAGGGGCGCACGGCCGTGCGCCCACAGCAAGGACGGGCCGGATCCGGCCGATTTCACGCGTCCGCTGCGGCCGACTACAGCTCGATCGCCAGGATTTTTTCCCGCATCTGCTTTCGATATTCCCTGAACTTTTCAGCCAGCTCCGGGTCGCTCACGCTCAGGATCTGGATTGCGAACAGGCCGGCGTTGACCGCACCTGCCTTGCCGATCGTCATGCAGGCGACGGGAACTCCCTGGGGCATTTGAACCGATGCGAGCAGGGCATCCAATCCCTGCAGAGGCGAGGAGTCCAGGGGAACCGCGATGATCGGGAGGATCGAGTTGGCCGCCAGGGCCCCTGCCAGGTGGGCGGCGAAACCGGCGCCGGCGATCAGGACCTGGATGCCGCGACCCTCGGCCGATTGGACGTATTCCGCCGTCTCTTGAGGGGTCCGATGGGCCGAGCGGACCTTCATGTCAAAAGGAACCTCAAATTGCTCGAGGATTTTGGCGGCTCCTTCCATGACGCCGAGATCTGATTTGCTGCCCATTAAAATTCCAACTTTAGGGGCCGTCATGTCAATTCCTTTCCAGTCTGTCCATTCCTTTGGAGGCAATATCCCGACGACAGTACATTTCGTCGAAATGAATCTTGTTCACCGCCTCATAAGCTCGGATGATGGCCGCCCTGAGGGTGGGCGCAAGAGAGGTCACGCCCAGAACTCTGCCGCCGCTGGTCACCACCTTCTCCTTTTTCAATTCTGTTCCCGCATGAAAGGTGACGGTGTTTTTCTCTTCGCCGGCCATTTCCAATCCGGAGATCTCCTTGCCTTTTTCATAGGATCCCGGGTATCCTCCCGCCGCAATAACCACGCAAACTGCGGCCTCGGTGCTCCATTCCAGCTTCACATCTTTCAAGTCGCCCTGGGCCATCTGGTTCAAGACGGTCAAAAGATCGCTTTCGAGTCGAGGGAGCACGACCTGTGTTTCCGGATCTCCGAGACGAACATTGAATTCCAAAACCTTGGGGCCTTCCCGGGTCATCATGAGGCCGGCGTAGAGTATGCCGCGGAAGAGCCTTCCCTCCTGGGACATTCCCCGAATCGTAGGGTGAATGACTTCATCCAGGATCTGTTGGCGCAGTTCATCGGAAAGGATTGAATCAATCGAATAGGCTCCCATGCCGCCCGTGTTCGGGCCTTGATCACCCTCGTAGATGGCCTTGTGATCCTGGGAGGGCACCATCGGCAAAATATTGAGGCCGTCTGAGAAAACCATGAAGGAAGCTTCCTCTCCCTCCAGGAATTCCTCGATGACCAGGCGATCCCCCGAATCTCCAAATCTTCTTTCCCCCATGATGGCATCGAGAGCCGCCTGGCTCTCCTCCAGATTGGCGCACACGAAGACTCCTTTGCCTGCCGCCAGGCCGTCCGCCTTTAAAACCACCGGGAACTGAAACTGGTTGCTTTCGAGGGCCTCCCCGGCCAGGTCCATCTGGTCGAAGGTCTGGTAGGCGGCGGTGGGAATGGAGTGGCGCTTCATGAAGTCCTTGGCGAAGGCCTTGCTGCCTTCCAGAATGGCCGCCGCCTGCGAGGGACCCGCCACGGCGAAGCGGTTTTCCTCGAAGCGATCCACAATCCCGTTGACCAGGGGCGCCTCCGGGCCGACCACCGTCAGATCAATGCCCTTGGAGCGGACGAAATCGAGCAGTGTGTCGATGTCGTCCGCTGGAATGGGGATGTTGTTGGCCAGTTGACTGGTTCCGGCATTCCCCGGCGCGCAGTAAAGCTTTTCGAGGTGGGAGCTGCGACTGATTTTCCAGGCGATGGCGTGTTCTCGGCCACCGGAACCGACGACAAGTACTTTCAAGGTAATCGCTTTATGTTAGCGTCTACTGGCACTTACTTAGCGGGGGCGTCCTCCTTGGCCTTGGAAGTGCCCTTGGAGTCCGAAGAGCCCGCCGCTTCTTTTTTCTCTGTTTTTTCCGAAGACGTCTTGGCCTCCGCGTCCTGACCATTCTTCTTGCCGTAGTCATTGACATACCACCCGGACCCCTTGAACTGGATGGCGGAAGCGGACAGGAGGCGCTCCAGCTTGCCTCCGCAGACCTCACAGGTGGTCAACGGCGGATCCGAAAATTTCTGAATGGTCTCGCTGATATCTTCACACTTCTCACAGCGGTATTCGTAAAGTGGCATCTGAGGAAATATATGATTTCAGCCTGGAGATTGTCAAGTTTGGAGGACTGGCAGCGGAGTCGTCTTCCCTCCCTAGAACCTCCATGCTATCATCCCTTTATGCTGATCAAAGGATGGGTAGAAAGCCAGTGAAACAAGTTCGACATGCGGTCATTCCGGCGGCGGGCCTGGGAACACGGTTTCTCCCGGCTACTAAAGTAGTCCCTAAGGAGATGTTGCCCATCGTGGACAGGCCCACCATTCAGTATGTTGTAGAGGAGGTGGTCCGGTCCGGACTTGAAAAGGTTGTTTTGGTGACCAGCCCGGATAAGGGCGATATCGAAGGCCATTTCACTCACAATGCCAGGCTGGAGCAGCACCTCCGGGAATCGGGGAAACTGAAGGAACTCCAGATGGTCGAGGAAATCGCGGAAATGGTTTCCGTTGCTTCGGTTCGCCAGGAGAATCCCATGGGCTTGGGGCATGCCGTCCTGGTTACCGAGAGTTTGCTCGCTGAAGAACCCTTCGCAGTCCTGCTGGGGGATGACATCTTCAGCGGCGACGTTCCATGCCTGAAGCAGCTTCTGGATGCCTACGAAACCTGCCAGGCCAGCGTTGTTGCCGTGATGGAAGTTCCCCCGGAAGCCGTTTCCCGCTACGGAGTGGTGGCCGTGGAACCGGTTGAAGGGAGCGACGATCGGCTCTTTCGAGTCCGGGACCTGGTGGAAAAACCTGCGCCCGAGGATGCTCCCTCCAATCTGATCATCCCCGGCCGATATATTCTCACCCCTGGAATTTTTGAAGCCCTCCATGCCACCCAGCCGGGTGCGGGAGGAGAAATTCAGCTTACTGATGGCCTCAAAGGTCTGCTCGAGAGGGAACCCCTGTATGCTTATCGTTTTCGCGGCGTTCGTTATGATGCGGGGAACAAGCTGGACTATCTGATCGCCACGGTTCAGTTCGCGCTCGAGCACCCGGAGGTGGGCGAAGAGTTCCGAAATTATTTGAAAGGCTTGAGGTTGTAATCGGAAATGTTAGATCGAAGTATGATCCGAGAAAATCTCGACTCCGTTCAGGAACGGCTCAAGGACAAAGGCTTTGAATTGGACCGGGATGCTTTTTTTAAGCTGGACCAGGAAGAACGGTCGGTTCGGCAGGAGTGGGAGGAGGCCCGAGGGCTTCGCAACAAGACCAGCGACGAGATTGCCGAGATGAAAAAGCAGGGAGAGGATGCCGGCGAGAAGATTGCCGAAATGAAACAGGTCTCGGCTCGCATCAAGTCGCTCGATGAGAAGATCAAAACGCTGGATGAGGGCGTCCGGGACCTTTTGGCGGAAATTCCGAATCTTCCTCACCCGAGTGTGCCCGTGGGCCCCGATGAATCGGCCAATGCCCTGGTCAGGGAAGTCGGAGAGGTTCCTGAATTTGATTTCACCGTCCGTGATCACGTTGATCTGGGCGCCAGCCTGGGGATTCTGGATCCGGAGCGGGCCAGCAAGATCACCGGTGCTCGATTCACCAACTACTATGGGGATGGGGCGCTGCTTGAGAGGGCTCTGATCAACTTCATGCTCCACGTTCACGTGAGGGAGCATGGATACCTGGAGATTCTTCCGCCCTTTATGGCCAATCGAACCAGCTTTTTTGGAACCGGCAACCTCCCCAAGTTTGAAGAAGACCTGTTTCATGTGGAGGGCACCGATTATTTTTTGATTCCCACCGCTGAGGTTCCCGTCACCAACGTATTTGCCAATGAGATCCTGGATGAAGAAAATCTCCCCTTCAATTTTGTGGCCTACACGCCCTGCTTTCGCAGTGAAGCGGGATCCTACGGCAAGGATACCAAGGGCCTGATTCGGCAGCATCAGTTCAACAAGGTCGAGCTGGTGAAATTTTCCAAGCCGGAAGAGTCCTATGACAAGCTGGAGGAATTGACTTCCCATGCAGAGGAGATTCTCCGCCGACTGGAACTTCCCTACCGGGTGGTGACTTTATCGACCGGCGACATGTCTTTCAGTTCCGCCAAGACCTACGACCTGGAAGTCTGGGTGCCCTCTCAGGAGAAATATCGTGAGATCTCCTCGTGTACCAACTTCGAGGATTTTCAGGCGCGCCGCGCCAACATCCGGTTCAAGGCCAGCGGCAACAAGCGGACCCAATGGGTTCATACCCTCAATGGCTCGGGCCTGGCCGTGGGAAGGACCTGGGTGGCCATCGTCGAGAACTTCCAGCAGGCCGACGGGACCGTTCGCATTCCCGAGGCCCTGCGCCCCTGGATGTATGATGCCGAGAAATTGACCGGACAGCCTTTTATGTTAGGCTGACCCGGATTCCAATGATCAAATTCAATCTGGACCAAGAGGTCGCCCTAAGTTCCTACGAACAGATCAAGGGTCAGCTCCTGTCTGCCATTTACTGCGGAAAAATCAAGGAGGGAGACCGCCTGCCTTCGATCCGTGAGGTGGCCGAGGAGCTGGGAGTTAATTACAAGACCATTCGGAAGATCTACCTCCGCCTGGCTGAAGAGAACTATATCGAGATCGTCAAAGGCAGTGGGGCTTTCCTGCGCAATCGAAGCGGGGAGGGCGGCTACGAACAAATGCGGAGGCAAGCGATATTCAAATTGCTGGGAGAGGTTGAAAAAAAAGCCGTTGGCCTGGGATTGCCGGCCGAGAAGTTCATCCCGCTTTTCGAGAGCTACACCTCGGGAAGAAATTTAAAAAGACTTCATCTGGCCGTGATTGATCATGAGGAGGAGGCCTTCATTTTCTCTCGTGAGCTGACACTGCGTCTGGGAGCCAAGGCCTCGCCGATATCCCTGAGCCAGGTCCAGAGCAACGGAGCCAGCAAGCTACTCCAGGAGTGCGACTATTTTTTGACCACCAGCTGGCATATGGAGGAAGTGAAGCCGCTCGCCGAGCATCATGGGAAGCCGGTGGTCGAAATCAAGCCCAGCCATGAGATTTACCGGGAGATTCTGAAGGCCGCCCAGAGCCGCAAGGTCGCCATCGTGATTCAGGACGAGAACACGATGCACGCCTCCCAGGAGATCTTCATGAATCTCTTCTATCCCTCCACCGAGAAACAATTCTGGATCGCACCGATTCACCGAGAGGATTTGATCGAAAAGATCATTCAGGAAGCTGAGCTCATCTTCGTCTCTCCCATGTGCTGGGATGAAATGAGGAAGCGCACTCCGGCCGATAAGGAATTGAAGACCTATGAAAATTTCATCTCCGGGGAGACGATCGCTCACCTCAAGGAGCTTCAACTGCTCACCTGATGGCCAAGGCGAGTGACTCCGTCTCGGACGAATACATCCAGCATCTCCCGAAAGCGGAACTCCATCTCCATCTGGAAGGTTCGGTAACCCCCGCCACCCTGAGGGATCTCAGTCGGAAATACCAGAGCCAATACGCCTCCCTCACCGAGGAGGAACTGGAAGCCCAGCTTTTTCATTACCGAGATTTTTACCACTTCCTGGTTACCTACCGAACGGTTTGCGAGCATCTCCGCCAGCCTGAAGATTATTCGATGGTCCTGGGTCGTCTGGGTGTGTACTTCAGGGAGCAGAACATCCGTTACGCAGAGATCATCTACACGCCCTCTATTCCCTGGAGAGCCGAAAGAGACGGAAAAGACGTCCTTGTCGCCTTGCTCGAGCAAGGTGCCAGGATCGCAACTCAGGGAACCACGATTCGCTGGATACTGGACTGCGTTCGTCAATTTGAAGTCGAGTGGGCCTGGCGAACCGCTGAGCTGGCTGCCGAGTTTTCCGGGCAGGGAGTGGTAGGAATTGGTCTGGGCGGAGATGAGAATTCGCTTGCCATGAGCGAGTATCAGGGGGTTTTTTCCTGGATCCGAGACCACGGGCTCCACGCCCATGTCCACGCCGGCGAGATCGGCGACGCTCAACAGGTGTGGGAGGCCCTCAAGGTTTTAGGGGCCCGGAGGATTGGCCACGGCATTCAGGCGGTCCGGGATCCGGATCTCGTCGATTACCTGTGTCACCATGGCATCGGGCTGGATGTTTGCCTCACCAGCAACGCCAGCACCGGGGCCTGGACACCGATTTCGGATAACCCCTTCGGGCTGCTCTTCCGAAGGGGGGCCGCCGTGACCCTGAACACGGACGATCCGGGACTGTTCGGAGTCTCCCTGAATCAGGAATTCCAGCTGGCGGCCAGGCTTTTCCAGCTGGGACGGGAAGACATCGATCGTCTGGTGCTGCAGGGGGTTCGCTCATCTTTCCTTCCCCAGCTTGAAAGGGAGGCCCTTTTGAAGGAGTTCGAGGAGGAAATCGGTCGGATCTCTGTTTGAGGACTTCACCACAGAGACGCGGAAAGAGATATTCACCACAAAGACACAAAGACACAAAGACACCAAGAAGACTGACCCAGGGCGGGACGCCCTGACCTAGACTCTGTCGCTCTTTCGGAGCGAGACCGGAAGGGTAAGTCCAGGGGCGCACTGAGTGCGCCCACAGCAGGGACGTTGTAGCGGTCCTCAGGAATCGGCGCGGGAATTTGTTCTTCCTTTCGTGAAACGCGGAACCTGAAACGTGAAACGCGCTGGTAGAAGACCAGCGCCCGAGGCAGTTTCCATACTCCGGATTCAACAATCCGAACTTGAGAGGAAGCCGCATCTCCTAGTAAGGTTCGTCCAGCCCGGACTATACAGAGGTCTTCTACTGCAGCGTCAAAATCACTCGTCCTGACTGCGTTGCGCTCGGTCGGCCTTCTCGACGTACTGCAAGAGTGCGTCTGCGGTGTCCTCCCGTCGCGCGCCTTGTCAGGTCGGCGCCTTCTCCGCTTCGTGACGCCGCCTTCATCTGAGCGATGCGAAGAAAACCTATGTATAATCCGGGCTATACGGAGGAGTGGCCGAGTGGTTGAAGGCGGCGGTCTTGAAAACCGTTGTGCTCGAAAGGGTACCGTGGGTTCGAATCCTACCTCCTCCGCCAAGAAATCCCCGATCCCGGATGATGTACCGGCCGGGCTCCTGATAAGGGAAACCAGTGGAGGCACCATGCGAAGTCCAGGGGCTTGTCTGCTTTCATTTCTTTGCCTTGAAAGTGTTCCATTGTTTGCACAAGACAAGGCACCGGAGTGCCGAATCGCTGCCGGCGTGGAGTCCCCCCTTCAAGGCAACGCCGGTTGCCTGGTCAAATTCAATAGCAAGATGCTCATGGTGCGGCATCGGGAAACAGCAAAGTTGAGTCCGCCTGGAGGAACGTCTGCCAACGAGGAGACGGCCCAGTGTACGGCTCACCGTGAAACGTGGGAAGAAACAGGCGTCGAGCTGAGGGTTGGAACCTTATTGAAAAACGTTGATCAACAGTTCTATCTATTTCACTGCGTTGCCGCAGATGAGGATTTCATTAAAGGCCCGAAGGACGATTTGTCTGTTCCGGAAGCTTTTGAAAGGGAAATCAGCGAGGTGTTATTTCTGGATCCCACGACAGTCAGCAATGACTCCTGGCGTTTCCCGACACAAGCACCGGCTGTAAGAGAGGCCTTCTACAATGTCCTGAACCAGGATCGAGAAAACTGATTCAAGGTCGCCTGACCCAAGGTCCACGAGAGCCGAGCTTTTGATTTTTTTCGTGATTCAAAATCTCTGGGAATCCCGGAACGACTGGGATAGACTGCTAAGCCAACGGCTCAACACCCGGAAAGAGAACTGAAGAGAAACGACGGCCCGAATAGGATGCCCCTTGTGCGGTAAGGATAATCCTCCTGGAACCCAACGGTGTCATTGTGGCCATGTCTTCCGGAAAACGAAGTGGGAGCTTCCTGAGCCGTATATTAAAGATGGAAGGTCGAAAAGGCCCCTGGGGGCATGGGTTATTTCCTTCGGCTTGCTGGTTTTAGTCCTCTTCACACTGGGCAGCAGGTTCTTGCTGCCAACCCTTGAAGGAACCGTGCTTGAGAGTGTTTCTATTTTTGACTACCTGTTTGTTCTGGCCACTGTTATGATCAACATCGGGGCAGCTGCCAACCTCTTCTGGTTGCGAAAGGCTGCTGCTCCATGGTTTTACGCCTTGCTCGGCCTGAGCGTCCTGGGTGCGCTGCAGACGGTACAAATCGAAGGGTTTCGGTTCCCGACCGGAGTTCTTGCCCTGTTCATAATGCTGTGGGTTCTTCAATATGTCCGGAAGCTGGATGCAACCGGGATCCTGCAAGAGCCTGAACCCCGACGGGATTAGCCCGAGTCGGGAAGAGGCTATAATGAAAGGGGCCGAAGAGGTCCTTTTCGCGAAGCAATGAGCCCGCCCGCCTGACCGGGGGCGTCGACGGAAACTCTTTGGCCAGGATCCGGCTTTTGGGAATGATTTACTGAATAATGGTTACCGCCAAGACGGAGAATACCGCTGAGAAAGCATCTGAGGTGAAACTAAACGCTCCCGGAGAACCGCAGGAGCCCTTTGCCGCCAGTGGGTTCGTCACCCAGATGGCTCACCTCTATCGGGGAGAGGTCGCCAGGTCCAATACCTGGAGGACTCGGCTTGACAGTACCACCAACTGGGCCGTCGTCACGACTGCAGCCGTGCTCACGTTCACCTTCAGCGAGGTGAGTAATCCCCCTATCGTCATCTTGATGAGCCTGCTTCTGGTGTGGCTTTTTCTGGTCATCGAATCCAGACGTTATCGTTACTATGAGTTATCGGCCTTGCGTTTGCGGCTTATCGAGACCCAGTTTTTTGCCAGAGCCCTGGACCCCTCGGTGGAAGTACACTCGGAGTGGGCCATGCAACTGGTCGGAAGCCTGCTCAATCCCGAATTCCCGATCAGCTTCTGGGAAGCCATCGGACGGCGATTGAGACGAAACTACATCTGGATCTTCACCATTCTGGTCGGTGCCTGGATGGTCAAGCTGATGCTCTATCCCGGTGTCGCGGGTTCCTGGCGAGCGCTTTTGCCCTATGCGTCCATCGGCTTCATCCCCGGTTCAGTGGTGGTGGTGGGGGTAGGGCTTTTTTACCTGGTGATTGTTTTGCTGGCGACCCTGACGGTGGGGTTAAGGGCATCGCCCGGCGAAGTGTTCTCTGACAGCGAGTTGCTGGAATACCCGAGTGATCTCATTTTTAAACTCACCAAGGCGGCGAAAGGGGTGGTCCATCGTCATGAGCAGCTGGCCATTATCATCACCAATAAGCCACAGGAAGTCAGCGAGCACCTACTCTCCCTTCTCAAGCGTGGAGTGACGGGATTCGAAGGACGTGGCATGTACACGGGCGAGCCTCGACACGTCCTGTTCTGTGCCGTGGAGCCCTCCGAGGTCTTTCAGATGAAGTCGGGTGTCTACTCGGCCGATGAGCGAGCTTTTGTTGTCGTGAATCCCACCGAAAAAATCTGGGGAGGCGGCTTCGGCGATCTTGGTCCCCGTTGGGTGACTGGTGTGGGGGAAAAGGAAAATGCCAAGAAAAAATCTTGATAGCCGGCGTGCTCCCTTCCGAGTGCTGACGGCAGCACTCTGGGTACTGGTAGCTGTGTCGGATGTCCGGGCCCAGGACTGCGTTGAACAAGGCAAGGAGTACCTGGCAGACGAGCGCATCGCTGATGCCCTGGCCTTGCTTGATGGCTGCAAGCAAGCCGATCAAGAGGATGCCGGGGCCTACTTTTATACCGGTATCGCGCTGGCGGCCGAGGGGAATCTGGGGGAGGCTGTCATCGAACTTGAGAAGGCGGTCACGCTGGATCCCGACAGTGCGGAATATGTTCTGGGTTTTGCCGACATCCTCTCCGGTGTGGGGCAGTGGGCTCCGGCCGAAGAAATTTTAAGCTTCTTCGATCAGGAAGGTAAAATCGATCAACTGGAAACCGCACAGCTCTGGCTTCTCTCGGACCTTTATTACCGGGCAGAAAAGTTCGAACCGGCCATGAAAATTTTGGACCGGATTGCGGACCAGGATTTTGAGGTCGCCGCCGTCGATTTTCGCCGAGCTCAGATTCATATGGACGGTTCGAATCTGGACCAGGCCCTGGTTTATTTTCGGAAAGCGGCTGAAGGCATGCCGGGTATGGCCCCGCCCCTATTTGGTGCGGGGGTCGTCTTGCGCCTTCAAAGCAAGCTGGAGCAGGCCAAGCAGGAGATCCTTCGAGCGGTTGAGCTGGAACCCTCCAATGTCGAGTTTCTCTGGCAATTGGCCGAGGTTTGTCTGGGATTGAATCAGCCCCAGCAGGCCATCGATTACCTGGAGCGCATCGAGCAGTCGGACAATTCTTTTTTGGAGGCCTACCGCTTATTGGGGAATGCCTACCGCCGCCTGGGAGATCCGGAGCGGGCCGAGGAATACCTCGAAAAATTCCAGGCCATGAGCACCGCTAACCAGGACGCGGCGGCGCTCAACGAAGAGATCCAGTCGGTAATTGCGCGAGCCGAGGAGAAACTGGAGGAAGGTCAGGTTGACGAGGCGCTGGGGTTGTTCGAGGAAGCTCTTGAGAAGTCTCCTGATGCCTGGCTTGCTCACAATTATCTGGCCAAAATTTATCTTTCCTCAGGATACCCTCGATTGGCCTACCCGCATCTTTCTGAAATGATTCGACTGGACCCGGAATCGGTGGAAGGAAATTACCTGCTGGGCCAGTACTGGTATCAGCAGAGCGATTTTCGCCAGGCCCGGCTTTACGCCGAGAAGGCCAGGGCCCAGTATCCCGGAAGCGGCGCCCTGCGCAATCTCCTGGGAAATATTTATCTGGAGCTGGGTCAACGAGAGGAGGCCATCCAGGAATACGCAGCGGCCGTCAGGTTGGCTCCGGAGCGCTCCGATTTCCAAAGAAACTACCAGGTCCTCCTCAGGAATAACCGTTAAGGGCCTTCGCGGAGGGTGTGATAACGGCCCAGTTCGAGCGGGTCCAGATGCTGGACTTCGCCACCGGGCCAGCGAACCTCCAGAGAGGTAATTGTTTCGCCTTCTTCCAGACCGAAGATGATTCTCGGATCCTGGGCGGCCTGGTAGCTGGCGCCGCCGTTCCGCTCGCGCACGATCTTTCTCCGATCGGTCGTCATGGTCACAATGGCCCCTACCCCATCGCGATTACTTTTGCTGCCTACCAGGTGCAATCCTAACCAGGGGTTGGCGTTGCCGCCATCGTTTTGAAGTAGAACGGCGGGTTGGCCGTTGTTGGCGAACAACAGATCCGAATCGCCGTCGTTGTCATAGTCCCCGGCGGCCAGCGCTCGGCCCACCATCGGCCTTCTCCAGATGGGCCCCGCCTCTTGACCTGCGTCGGAGAATTGGCCTCCTCCTGTATTTTCCAGAAGAAGCGGCGGCTCGGCGTATTCCACGCCGTAACGGTAAAGGCTGATGTTATCCACCACGTGCCCGTTCAGGATCACCAGATCCAGATCTCCGTCGTTGTCATAGTCCAGGAATCGCACCCCAAACCCGCTGTACAAGGTGGCCGACTGGCCCAGGCCGGCGTTCAAGGTGAGATCCAAAAACCAGTCGTCGCCTTGATTGGAGAAGAGATTGTTCATCTCCTGATCGATATTGGTGATGATCAGATCCATTTGACCATCCTCATTGTAGTCGCCAGAGTCCACGCCCATTCCCGACTCCGCCTTGCCGTAGATTCCAAAGGCGACGCCGGCAACGATTCCGGTTTCCTTGAAGGTTCCATCCCCGTTGTTTTTGAAGAGAAAGTTGGCCACCGCATCATTAGCCACGTAGATGTCGGCGAAGCCATCGTTGTTCATGTCTCCGGTGACCACCCCCAGGGCCCTGCCTAGTAGGTCCACTCCGGCACGGCTGGAAATGTCGGTAAAGGTTCCATCCCCGTTGTTTTCAAACAGCACGCTGGCAACCGGGTTGTAGCGAAGGGGATGACAGTAACTCCGGTAACCATCCCGGGGCTGGCCGCAGTACATTTCCTTGTCGTAGTCCCAGTCCAGGTAGACACAGACGAAGAGATCCAGATCTCCATCATTGTCCAGGTCGAAAAAAGCCGCGCTGGTCGACCAGCCGTCAACCCCTACCCTGGCCTGCGGAGTGACGTCCTCGAAGGTCCCATCTCCCAGGTTGCGGTAAAGCGTGTTTGTGCCAAAGCGGGTCACATACAGATCGGACCATCCATCGTTGTCAAAGTCACCGACGGCCACTCCCATCCCGTAGCCCTCTCCGCCTACCTTGGCCCTGGCCGTGACCTCGGTGAAGGTCCCGTTTCGGTTGTTTTGATACAGGGCATGGTGGGCTGGAATATTGGCTGAGGAATGACGATGGGTTCCGCTGTCGATCAAGTAAATATCCAGAAATCCGTCGTTGTCGAAATCCACAAAGGCGGCTCCTCCGCCCATGGTCTCGATCAGGTATTTCTCGGGAGAGGCGCCACTTTCATGGGTCCAGTTGATCCCTGCCTGGCGGCTCACGTCAATGAACTGAACCTGTCCTCTGGAACTCGAGAAGGAGCCCAGGAAAACGAGAAATGCGAAGCAGGTGATGGGGAATCCGGAGTGTGGCCGAATCATATCCTTGAAGGGTTCCGCTCCCGGAGGAGATCTTCCAGAATCCCTGAAATCCCAGGGCATACCGGGAAGGATAGTTTAACAGATTTGCGTTTTCAGGATGCGCTCACCCGGATGGGGACATCCCTTTCGGTCTGCATGCGTCAACTATTTGCAGACAGGAATATCGCCTGGAAAGGGATGGAAACGAAAGGGCCCCAATCTCCAGAATGCACTCCTTGGGTGCAAAATGCTGAAGGCCCTTTTGGCGCTCATTTTCTTCCAGGAAGATACACATTATTTCCACATTTTCTGTGGATTTTGCTGCGAGGACACAAAAGAGGTTTTCACCACAGAGACGCAGAGTCACAGAGAAGAAAATTCTTTTCTTTGTCTTATTTTTCCAATCTCGGTCAACACAATCAAGGGGGTACGGATGTGCGACCTTGCGGAGTGTGGGAGGCGCGTCAGTGCGC